>JBGTHN010000406.1:0-2575 GCA_041746235.1 Pyrinomonadaceae bacterium
GGACGAACCTCTTTTCATCGCACCGATCGAACCCATTCCGCGATATGATTTGAATGAACGACCTTGATAAAGAATAACTTCGCCCGGTGCTTCCTCAGTTCCGGCAAAAAGTGAACCGATCATTACCGAATCCGCACCTGCGACAATTGCCTTTGAAATATCACCCGAAAATTTAACTCCGCCATCGGCAATTATCGGAACACCGCTTCCTTTCGCCGCTTCGACACATTCCATAATCGCTAAAATTTGCGGAACTCCGGCACCTGTTACGATTCGAGTTGTGCATATGGAACCAGGACCAATTCCAACTTTAACTGCGTCAACATCAGCATTTATTAGAGCTTTTGTTGCTTCTGCGGTGGCAACATTTCCGGCAATGATCTCGATTTCGGGGAATTTTGATTTAACAGACTTTATCGCATTTAAGACACGGGAAGAATGTCCGTGGGCAGTATCAATGACAAGTGCATCAACGCGGGAACGAATGAGTGCTTCGGCACGTTCAAGGAAATCACCTGTTGCACCGATTGCCGCCGCACAACGTAAGCGTCCGAGTTCGTCTTTGGCGGCGTGTGGATATTTTATCGCTTTTTGGATGTCTTTAACGGTTATCAAACCTTTGAGCAAGCCTTCATCATCAACCACTAACAGTTTTTCGATCTTATGATGTTGGAGTTTGATTTTTGCTTCGTCAAGAGTTGTTCCGACCGGAACTGTTACGAGTGGTTGCGGAGTCATCACGTCGGCAACGGGTATATCGGTTCTGGTTTCAAAGCGTAGATCACGATTCGTGATAATTCCAACCAGTAGATTATTGTCATCTACGACCGGAACACCGCTGATCTTGAAGCGTTTCATAATTGCCAAAGCATCCGATACGAGAGATTTATCGCTGATAGTTACAGGTTCAACGATCATTCCCGATTCACTTCGTTTTACTTTATCAACTTCTTCGGCTTGATCTTCGATAGATAAATTTTTGTGTATAACGCCGATTCCGCCTTGTTGTGCCAGGGCGATTGCTAAATTCGCTTCCGTCACAGTGTCCATCGCCGATGAACAAAGTGGAATGTTCAAATTAATATTACGTGAAAACTTTGTTCTCGTATCTGTTTCGCTCGGCAAAATGTCCGAATAGGCGGGAACAAGCAACACATCATCAAACGTCAGACCTTCTTTTATTTCTTCGATATTCATATTCTGGGTATTAAAAAGCCCGCAATTATTTGCAGGCGTTATTTTTCTCACATTAAGTCAATGCTATTTTCTTTTGTCTTAGCTTTTATTAAAAGCCACATAAAACTTTTACGGTGTTGCATTTGTATTTACGTTTGCATTCGTGTTTGTATTTCCATCCGGCGGTGCCTCGTTGGAAATTTTACCGCTTTCCAGAATTTGTTTAAGATTACTTTTATTTATTTCAATTTCAAAAGCATTTTTCTTATATCCCGCAGGCGGCACTGGTGTCTCTATTTTTTTGCCATTTACGGTAATTTCAATTGTATTAGCCAAACCTTGATAATAACTAAGTTTAAGATTCTCTTCCGCATTAAATGTCTGTTCTTTCACTTCGGAATTTAATTTACGAATTTCAGTTTTACCATCAATCGTAGCGGATACATCAAGAGCTTCAGATGTAGTTATTAGTTTAACCTCTATTTTATCCATTGAAGGAAGCGGTTGATTTGTATTTGTTCCAGCGTTCACATTTGAATTTGTATTTTCGGGAACTTTAACATTATTGTTGGCGATATTATTATCGGGAACGACACTGCTTTCCTGATTTTGCCACCAATTTACCAATGCAAATGTTGCCCAGGTCATAAGTCCAAGAATAATAACTGCAAAAATAATTGTTGGTAGCATCGAAGAACTGTTATAATCATCCGTTAATACTTGCGGACGATAGGTTTTGGGTTCGTTGGAGTCTTCGTCAGTTTGTTGGCTGGAAATTAATTTTGCGTAATCTTCCAATGCTTCGTTTTCATCAACTCCAACGTATTTTGCAAAGGATTTTACAAAACCTTTGTTAAATATTCCGCCCGGCAGAGTTCGATAATCATCATTTTCAATCGCTTGAAGATAAAGTGATGAAATACGCGTCTGTTCCGCAACTTCACTTATAGTAATATCCCGCTCTTCACGAGCCTGCTTTAGTTTTTCGCCCAAGGATTCTGGCATTTTTATGTTTGAATGTAGTCCTTTTTTTGATTGCTATACCGTTATTGGTCTTGCTTTGAAATATATCGTTGATGTAGCAATAATGTCAATTCTTTAGTTGGGTTTTCTCGCGGAATTATTAAAGACTATCGGCTTGATTATTTTATAAAGGGCGTGTTACGTTTAGGCATTAACCTGTTCTTATATTAAAATCTATTATCAAATTTAAAAAAGTAGAGGAATTCATATAAATGGCTCTTGAAGCACTTGGGATGATTGAAACAAAAGGTTTTGTCGGAGCGGTCGAAGCCTCAGATGCAATGGTTAAAGCCGCAAATGTCGAACTTATTGGCAGAGAATATATCGGTTCGGGATATGTAACGATTTTTATACGCGGCGATGTCGGAGCGGTAAA
>JBGTHN010000407.1:0-5207 GCA_041746235.1 Pyrinomonadaceae bacterium
GTAACATTGCTTGGTTGTAAATTTATTTACAAGTTCATATTATAGGACAATTAACATTTAACAACTAACTATCAAACAATTTATGAAACATACAATTACACTAATTCCGGGCGACGGAATCGGACCTGAGATTATTGCCGCAACTGTCGGAGTTGTCGAAGCGACAGGCGTTGAGATCGAATGGGAAACACAGATCGGTGGCTCGCAAGCGTTTGAAAAATTCGGTTCAACATTGCCGGATTCTCTGATCGAATCGATCAAGAAAAACAAAGTTGCGTTAAAAGGTCCGATGATGACACCTGTCGGAAAAGGCTTTACATCGGTAAACGTAGGGATGCGAAAGGCTCTTGATCTATATGCAAATGTACGTCCGATCAAGGCTCTGCCGAATGTCGAATGCCGTTATCCCGAACTCGATTTGGTGATAATGCGTGAAAATACTGAGGATCTATACGCGGGTTTGGAACACGTCGTTGTTCCCGGTGTGGTCGAATCGATCAAGGTCATTACCGAAAAAGCCTCGACGCGAATCGCTCAATATTCATTTGAATATGCAAAACGTCTCGGACGCAAAAAAGCCACGGCATTTCACAAAGCCAACATTATGAAATTGTCCGACGGTTTGTTCTTGGATTGTTTTTATAATGTTGCCAAAGATTATCCTGAGATCGAAGCGGACGACAAAATTATTGATAACGCCTGTATGCAACTCGTGATGCGTCCCGAACAATTTGATGTGATCGTGATGGAAAATCTTTACGGAGATATTGTTTCTGATCTATGTGCAGGTTTGATCGGCGGTTTAGGACTCGCTCCCGGAGCAAATATCGGACTTGAAACAGCAACGTTTGAAGCGGTTCACGGTTCGGCACCCGACATCGCCGGACAGGGAATCGCAAATCCAACGGCGATTATGTTATCAGCCATAATGATGCTCAAACACATTGACGAATTCGATGCCGCCGAGCGTATGGAAAAAGCAATTATGGACGTTTTCCGCGAAGGCGAAGTCCGCACTAAAGATTTAGGCGGAAAGTCTTCAACTTCGGAATTTGCGAATGCGATAATTAAAAAATTGAAATAAATTTGCGAATGGTGAATGGTTCATTGTTAATTGTTAGGAATCTACAAAACAACAATGAACCATTCACCATTCACCATTCACAATTTATGAGTTCAATTTGGAACAAATCAATATCACACGGTGAGATTCTCAAACGAATCTGGAAAAATCTTGATTTGGGTGTAATAGATTCCGAACATCCTTTTCATACGCCTGTATTTGGAACGGATAACGGCAATTTGCCATCACTTCGGATTGTTGTTTTGCGTAGATTTTGGCGAAAGCCGTCTGCTTTGGCATTTCACACACATATCGGCTCGCCGAAGATAGAACAAATTAAAAATAATCCCAATGTATCGTGGCTTTTTTATCACGCAAAAGAAAAGTTGCAGGCTCGCATAAATGGTGTTGCAACAATTCACACAGATGATGAACTTGCAGATGAACAATGGGCAGCAACAGGATTATTTAGCCGACGTTGTTATATTGGCGAAGCACCGACGGAGATCAGCAAAAAACCGACTCACGGAATGCCGAAAGACTTAGCACAAAGAAATCCGACGCAAGAAGAAAGCGAAGTCGGACGTGCCAACTTCGCTGTTATTTCTTCAAATATAATTTCGATAGATTGTCTGGAATTAGAAGTTCACGGACATCGCCGTTCGCTTTTTGTTTGGAACGAAGGCGGCGAACTTGAAACCAAATGGCTCACACCCTAATTTCAACAAAAAGTATTACTTCTGAAACTTCTTATCATCAATTTTTACATTATGTTTCACTTCCGTGATTATTGTAATAATTTCGCCCATTCCGGGATTTGAACTCGTCGTCATAAAAGGAATCATCACGCCGTCAACTTCTCTGTAGTCACTAAAATTTTCCGTGATCGGAATTCTTTGCGACGAAGTGCTGGAAACAACAATAGAAGTTTTTCGTAAAGGCAAAAATGTTTTAGTTGAAATATACATCGTTATCTTGCTCGCGTTTTTAGGTTCAAGCGAAACAACATAAACTTCTTCATCGCCGATCTTATCCATTTTGACGATCTCGGCTTTTTCCAGATTGTCTTTCCAACTGACTAATCCGTAAAAATCATTACCGAATTTTATATCTTCAAGCCGTTTTCCCGTGTATTCTTCATCGGGTCCGAAACTGTATTCTTCGCCACCTTTTGTTCCGTCAAAATAATCACGAATCGTCGCAATTTCTTTGCCGAAAGCATTTACTGAAACGCTTGAAGAGGATTTGTTCGGCGATTGTTGATAAGAAACACCCTTTGCTTTCAAACCTTGACTAACAAAATCCATATCAAATTTCATCTCACGAGAATTCAATTTTTTCCAATTTTCTTCCCCGCCAAGTGCTGCAATAGTTTTTGTGAAAAGTTCATCGGTCGAAATTGCAGGTTTTGTATTCTTTTCGGTTTCGCCGATGTACCTGAATTCAAACTCACCTTCGGGTTGAACCATCGTAACGCCCGAAACTTTGCCGGTTCCATCTTTTTTAACCTTCAAAAAATAAACGGGCGGTAAACTCGGTGAGCCGAAATTTCCATCATCTCTTTTTTCCAAAGGATAAGGCGTTTGTTCTCCAACAACCAAGGATGGTTTACCGTCAACTTCTTTAATTTCGATCGTATTTCCTTTTTGCTTTTCGGCTTCATAAGTTCCGATCAGGTCTTTTACAGAAACATCAAATTTTGTTTCTGTTATAATTATTGCATCGACTTTTCTCAAAGTTGCATTTCCTTGCGGTTGTTCGAGATATGCTTCCGTGTCTTTGAATGTGATAAAAAATCCCGCCGGAGCATTTGCGAGTTTGTATTTTCTTCCTTCGATATTTTCCAAAATATAAGTCGGCTGACCGGGAACTTTGGCAACGAGTTTGCCGTCTTCGATCATCACGTCAATATCAAAACCGGCTTGAGCAAAGTTATATTTTCCAACTTCTTTTTTATCCTGTTCGGTGAGCGGTTCGGATTTTATATCTTCCAAAATGCCGCTCCAAACGATTTGCATCAGTTCATTTCCAAGCGATGAAGCTGAAACATTTGTCAGCATTACAAAACCCAAATTTTCTTCGGGAATCATCGCCACCATCGAATTAAAACCGTCAATGTTTCCGCCGTGTTGGACGACCTTTTTGTCTTTCCAATCTTGAATAAACCAGCCCAAACCGTAAGACATTTTTCCGTCGGGCGAAATTTTCATTTGCGGTTTGAGCCATTCATCAAAACTTTCTTTGGAAACGAGTCTTTTGCCGTCCAATTCGCCTTCGTTCAAGATGAATTTCAACCAATTCGCCATATCGTTGGCAGATGAATTTATCGAACCTGCCGGAGCAACGGTATCAATATCTCGTGTCGGCAATTTGTGGGTTTGTTTTGTGTCAAAATTGTAGTTATAGCCGAATGAATAATCCTTCGATTTTTGCATTTGCTTGACCGACATTGTGCTGTTGTTCATTCCCAAAGGCTTAAAGATTCTATTCGGAACAAATTCTTCCCAAGGCTTTTTGGTAATTTCAGCAACGATCTCGCCTCCGGCGGCAAACATTATGTTTTGATAGAAAAATTTCTCACGAAGTCCCGCCGCAGGTTTCGCTTCGCCCGCAACTTTTATAAGTTCAACACGATTTAATTTTCCCGTAATCATTGCCAAATCCGTGCGATTCAAACCCGATGAATGCGATAATAAATCTCGAATTTGAATACTTTTATCGGTTTCGGGATTATTGATCTTAAAATAAGGCAGATATTTTTTCGGTGAATCGTCAAGAGATAGTTTTCCTTCGTCCTGCAACATCAAAACCGAAAGTGCCGTAAAAGCCTTCGTTGCCGAACCGATTGCAAGTTGTGTATCCGCGGTCATCGGAACTTTTTTCTCAAAATCTTTATAGCCGAACCCTTTCGACATAATAGTTTTGCCGTCTTTGACGATTGCCAAACTCAAACCCGGAATTCCGAGTTCCTGACGGCGTTTTTCAACCTTCGCTTCGATCAGCGAAAGTCTTTTTTCTATGTCTGTAATGCTCGCTGTCTTAACCGAAGTTTGAGCATATCCAATCTGCGGAATGGAAATGCTAAATATCGAAACTGTTAGGACAAACGCTAAAAATGTGCTGAAAAATGATTTTTTGTTCATATAATTATTTGTTTTTAGATAAATTGTTTCTATTTGAACTTACGCAGATTGTAAAATCGAAGTTTCAAAATCGGAGTTTTCCACCTGTGGAAAACTTTTAATACAGTTGCAGATTCACGAAAAAAAGCTAAAATTCAAAATAGGAAAATAAAACAATGGGATTACCGAAATTAAAAACAAAGATCAGCGTTGAAGATTATCTTGATGGCGAAGATGTCAGCGATAGAAGACACGAATACATTAACGGCGAAGTGTATTTGATGGCAGGAGCAAGCGATAATCACAACATTATTGCGGGAAATATCTTTGCTAATTTATGGGGACATTTAAGAGATGATTCGTGTCAGCCCTTTATGGAAAATATGAAACTCAAAGCAAGCGAAGATAAGTTTTATTATCCTGATATTTTCGTTGCTTGCGATGAATCGCCCGAAAGTTCTTTTTATCGTGAAGAACCAATTCTTATTATCGAAGTTCTTTCGCCGTCAACAAGGGAAATAGACCGACGCGAAAAACTCGGAGTTTATCAACAAATCCCAAGCGTTCAGGAATATATCATCATCGAACAGGAAAAAGTCCACATCGAACTTCATCGCCGCCAGCCCGACGGAAATTGGATAACCTATTTTTACAACAAAGGCGATTTCGATGAAATAATTGAGTTTCAATCGGTTGGAATGGAAATAACACTTGATGAAATTTATCGGCGTGTGAAGTTTGATTAGAAGGATTCTACAAAGAAATTTTCTGCAAACTCTCAATAATCTTCGGCAAATGTTCCAATACAAAATCTACTTCTTCTTCCGCATTGTATCTTCCCAAAGAAAATCGAATTGCTCCCATTGCTTGGGAATAGGGAACATTCATCGCTTTAAGGACGGGCGAAGCGGTGTGTGTTTCTTCGTTGCAGGCTGAGCCTGTCGAAACAAAAACGTTGAGATCGTTTAATTTGGCGAGAATCGCTTCACCGTTCAAGTTTTCAAAGGAAATGTTTGAAGTGT
>JBGTHN010000408.1:0-3901 GCA_041746235.1 Pyrinomonadaceae bacterium
CATCTTTATAAAGCGTAGTAAAATCCAATTTTTCAATGTTTAATACCATTGTTAGATTTCCTTATCTTCAAAAATCTCACGCCACGGAACTGCGATCTCATCTAAAATTTTACAATCGCAATAGCCGCCTTGTTGTGATAACCAGGCGGAAACTTTCGGGAAGTTCATCATTTTTTGCATTAAATATTGCATTGTAAAACGCGACGTGTGATCGCATTCCTGCCCGTCTAATTTCATTTCTAAAAAGTTAAATAAACTATCAAATTGCTCCTTTGTTGCAGGTAATTTCTTTATATGCAGGTCAAGTTCTTCACCGCTTAAAGTTGCCATTATTTCAACTTCTCTTTTTTTTACGATTGCCATAATTTATTTTCTTCGCTCCATTTCGCTAAATTCTCTGCGTCAAGTTTCTCAAATTTCAGCATTTCCGCCAACACAGAAACATTTCCGTAATGCTCAATTGCTTTTTTGTTTTCAAGATTCGGCTCGCCGTTCATAATAACACCGAAAATCTCTAAACCGTGATGTCGCAAAGTTTCGATTGTTAAAAGCGTATGATTTATCGTCCCGAGTCCCGAACGTGAAGCAATAATTACAGGTAACTTCAAGGCTTTCATCAAGTCGATCATTAGATCATTTTCGTTCAAAGGCACAAGAATTCCACCCGCACCTTCGACAATCCAGAACTTATTTTCAGTTTGATTTTCAATAAAACTTAGTGTTTCTTCAATTGTAATTTCAACATTCGCAAGCCTTGCCGAAAGATGCGGCGAAAGCGGTTTTTCTAAACGAATTCCTTTATCGTGAATTTCTTCTGCGGAACAATTTGCTAAAGTTTTAACAGTTACCGTGTCGTTATCTTCTTCGATTCCCGTTTGAATCGGTTTCCAGTAACAAACATTTTCAGTTTGTCGAAAAGCATTCATTAAAGCGGCTGAAACAATTGTTTTGCCGATTCCTGTGTCAGTTCCTGTTACAAATAATCCTTTCATTTTATTCGTTGTATTCTGGATAATCTTCGTCTGGAATATAAGATTCGTTTTCGTCGCCGGTCGCTCTCGCTCCCATCACATCTGCCAGATCGTATTCACGTTGTAAGCCGGTTAAAAACCCAATTGCACCAAGTTCTCCAAGCAAATTTTTCAAAACTTGAGCGATCTTTTTGCGATTTACCAAATCTTTTTGCTGTAAAAGCCAAAGCAGATCAAGTCGGTCTTTACCGCGTCCGGCGGCATATTTTAAAATGGATAACCATTCGGGAGAAAGAAGTTTTCGTCCGTCAATCTCAGTCGCATCTTTTAAAGCTTGCTGATAAATTTCTCTATATTTATCGCGTCGAACTATCCAATCGGCATCAATTTTCCGACCGTCAATCTCGACTTCATAGCGTTCACCGCCAAAACTTAAATGTCTTTTAGCTTCCAACGAAATTAGCCGATTTGCTATAAAATCCACATCCATTGTTGCACGAACAAATCCGTAAAGGTGCATTGCAAGTCCGCCCGCAATTGCAAAATCCACATCCTCTTTTGAAGCGATTTTCTTTAATTTGTCAGCCACACGCAAACCAGTTTCAGTTGAAACTGTCTGCTTTGCCAAATTTGATTCGACTATTTTTTTAATCTCTTCTTCACTCATACACAATTCCTCAAAGCAGATACAAAATCCTTTAAAGTTTCTTCTGACAAACTCAAATTCAAAGTCACTCGCAACCGCGAAGTTCCCTCCGCAACGGTCGGCGGACGAATCGCCCGAACATCAAAACCCTTTGCTTGCATTTTGTTTGCGATATTAACTGCTTTGTCACTATCACCAATAATTATCGGGATGATTTGTGTTTCATCAGCCGGTGCATCAAAATTATGATCTAATAATAAACTGCAAAATGTTTGGTTTAACTTTTGTAAATTTTTCCGTCTTTCATTTTCTACTTCGATAATTTCAATCGCAACTTTTAAAGCGTCAGCAATTGCCGGAATAGGTGCGGTTGAAAAAATAAATGAACGGCATTTGTTTATTAAAAATTCTATCGCCAAATTGCTTCCCGCTACAAAGGCTCCCGAAACTCCGAGTGATTTTCCCGCTGTATTTATCGAAAGAAAAATATCCTTTTCAATTCCATATTGTTCTATCAAACCGCTCCCACGCTTTCCATAAAGTCCGACTGAATGTGCTTCGTCAACAATGAAATTAGTGTTTGTTCGACGGCAAATTTCCGCATATGTTTTGATTGGTGCAATGTCGCCATCCATCGAAAAAAGTGATTCGGTTACAAGAAATTTTTGTCCATTGCAATCAGTTTCGGTAAGAAGTTTTTCGATTTGCTCTACATCTAAATGTTTGAAAATTATCTTCTTGGACTTTGATAAACGAATGCCGTCAATCAAACTTGCGTGATTTAATTCATCGGAAAATACAATATCGTCGCTTTCGAGAAATGTTTGCATTAAGCCAATATTTGCCTGATAACCAGTTGCAAAATAAAGTGAATTTTCCGTTCCTTTCCATTTCGCAAATTGTTTTTCGACATCTCGAAAACAATCTCTTTCACCACGAAGCAGACGTGAACCTGTTGAGCCGATGCCTTCTCTCTTTACACCTTCGATCAAGGCATTTTGCAGTCGTTCATCATTTGCCAAACCTAGATAATCGTTTGAAGAAAAATCAATTCCTTTCGGCGAAGCGAGTTTTCGCTTTAAGCCTTTCGATTCAATTTCGGCAAGTTGATTTTTGATTCGCTCATTCAGTTTCATAAAAGATAATTCTAACAGGGATAAAGGGGATTTACAGGGATTTTTTAATCATTTTTTAAATCCTTTTCATCCTCTTCATCTCTGTTAGTTAGATTTGCTTCGAGCTGGGCTTTCGCATCCTCAGATTCTTTAAGTTTCAATCCGTCGCGTCCATCATAACTTATAAATTTCGGTAAAAGTATTGCTAAAATAATTGTTCCGACAACCGCTAAAATTCCGCCCCAAATTATTGAGGTTTTGACATTTGTAAAATACGCGACAATTCCGCTTTCTGCGTCGCCGAGCATCGGACCTGTTAAAAAACTTATCATTTCAATTCCCGCTAGTCTTCCTCTGAATTTTTCGGGAACGGATTGATTCCAGATAGTTTGACGAAATATTCCGCTGAACATATCAAAAAATCCGGCTAATCCGAGAAAAAATAATGCCAGATACAAGTTATTTGAAAGCCCGAAAAATATTATCGAAACGCCCCAACCGCCTGCCGCAAGTGTTACAAATAAACCGTGCCGATAGATGTGTTTTGTCCAGCCGGATGTGAATGTTGCAACCATTGCACCGATGGCGATTGCTGAATAAAACCAACCGACATACGCCGCCGCTCCGAAAGCGAATGCAAGTGCAGGAAAAAGTGCTTTCGGCATTCCAAAAAACATCGCATTGATGTCCATCACGTAAGTTCCCAACAATTCCTGTCGGCTCATTGCGTAGCGAAAACCTTTTTTGACCGATTCAAAATTCGGACGATCTGCGTTTGCCGGAGACGGAACTGCACGAATCATCCAAACAGCTATTAGTGAAGCGATAAATGTTATCGCATCAATCGAATATGCAAGCGAAGCACCATATTTGGCGATGATAAAACCGCCAATTATCGGACTTATTATGAATCCGACCTCAAACCTTATAGCATTCAAAGCCGCAACCGCTGACATAAGTTCAAGCGGAACGATTTTTGGAATAAGTGCTTCAAACGAAGGTCTTTGAATTCCTGCAAGACCCGCATGAATTCCGACGGCGACAAACAAAACCCAAATTTGCGGATTTGGAAGAAGTGCATTTCCAAGCAAAATTAAAGTTGTAATTAATTGCCCGATCTCTGTGATTCGCAAAATTCTTCGCCGATCTACTGAATCCGCCAAAGCACC
>JBGTHN010000409.1:0-2817 GCA_041746235.1 Pyrinomonadaceae bacterium
ATAAGTTCCGGTGATTCGGTAGGCTCCGGGGTATTTGTCTTCGTCTATGAAGACGATCTTGGCACCGACGCTGCCCTGTCCCGAACTGCGTGGTTTGGCTTCGGAGGCTTCGTTTAGGACTTGGCGGAATTCTGCGGTTAGGTTGAGAATGTCCGCACCTGTAACGCCTGCGAGGACGAAATTTGGGCGGAGGATGACGGGTTTGACCGATTCGATCTTGATGCTTTCGCGGTCTGCGTCGGTGAGCAAACCGATGTCTATTCCGCTTGTGCCGAAGATGCGTGGTTTTTGGATTCCGCCGTTTAGTTCCTTGATGATCTTCGGCACTTCGTCCGCCGCATAACCGAACAGAAGTTGCGTATCAACAAACTTTCCATCACGCAATTTGCCGCCTTTCATTCCCTGCAAAAGTGCGTAGGTCAAAATTCCCTGCCCGTATTCGTTGGCTTCGTAGCTGTATGCGTCCGCCGCACTTCCCATTAAAATTTGGAAACCCGAACGGTCTTTCAGACGCTCCAATGCTCGAATCTGGTCAGCCGATAGGTCTTTTGTTTTTTGGAGAGAAACTTTTCCTTCCGTAAACGCACCCGCCGCACAGGTGTCCAAAATCATCACCTGATTTAATGCCTGCACGCCTTTTTGTCCCGCAACCCATTCGGTCTGCGTCAGCCAATCAAGCAATTCGTCGCTCGAAATCGTCGCCGCATCACGATATTTTGGATTTGCCAATTTTTCCTTTGAACTGCTATCGGCTTCCTGCGTAAGATAAAAATATGTGTCCAGTTCATTAACCGTCAGACTCGCTCCGTGTCCCGACAGATAAACTACCAAAACGTCTTCGGGCTTGGCAACTTTGGCGATCTCCTCAAATGCTTTTTTAATATTATTTTTAGTCGGGAGAACATCCGCATCTTTGCTCGAAGTCGTCAGCAGTTTGATATTTACCTTGTCGCATTGCGGATTTTCCTGCGGACAAAACAAACCGCGTGCGCCGATCTCCAGAGCGTTGGCAAAATCTTCGGCATCCTTCGCCGCAAAATTCAGATCAATCGCCGAACCGTTATAATCCGACACGCCGCCGACAATTGCGTAAAAATTCGGTTGTTTGACTTCGGTTTCTTGATCGCCCTGATAAAAGACTTCCACACCTTTGCTTGAAATGTAGCCTTTTTTGATCTCCGCATCGTAGTTGTTTGTGATGACCTCGATCTTGTTTTTCGACTTCGGATCAAAACCCGCACTTCCCTTTAGATCGAAAGTTACGACCGCTTCCGGCACATTCGGATCGGCTTTTAGTTTCGCATCTCGGGCATCTTCCGTAGCGAGTTTGCCGTTGACCAAAATGCGAACTTCGCCGATGCCGCCGCCGCGATTTTCAAGTTTTACGGTCAAGCGTGCATTTGCTTCATCCAGTTTTTGTTCAACGATCTTAGGAAAGAGTTTGAGGCTTTTCAGATCGGGAACATCCCGCAGAGGTTCTGCATTATAACCGAGCAGACGCGGCAACAAATTCGGTGTGTAATAAATATCTTTGAGTTGATTAAGGGCAATAGTTTCGTTGCCGAAAACCCATTGTATCCCTTCGATCTCGCCACCGTTCGGTGCATCATAACGCCCCGTTTTCGTCTGCACAACCGCCCAATTTCCATCGCGGAAAGTTACCAATGCACAAATCTCTTCACCCGTCGCCGCATCCCAAATCCGCGTCGTCGAATCCGAACTGCCCGACACGACCAACAATTTATTTTTGGCATCTTTAGCAAATTTGACTGAATTAACAGCATCGGTATGTCCTGCAAATTTCTTTAATTCTTTGGTTTCGACATTGTGAACATAAACCTTGCCGTCAAAACTTCCTGCGGCAATAAATTTTCCGTCAGGCGAATAAGCTACCGACTTAAAGCCGATAAATTTTCCAGCTATTCCATCATCAGAAATTTGTCCGAAGCTTCCGACCTTTTCGCCCGTTTCGACATTCCAAAGTTGGATACTATTTGTATTTGTGACTTCACCCACGCCAGTTTTCGTCGGATCATACTCACCGCCCGAAGCCGTGGCAACCTTTGTTCCATCGGGCGAAAAAGCTACACTCCAAACAGGTGTAAGAAAGCCTTTAATAATTTGTTTGACTTCGCCCGTTTCACATATCCACAAACGGACTGTTTTGTCGCTACTTGCCGTGGCAATCGTTTTTCCATCAGGAGAAAAAGCTGCTCCGTTTATCCAGTCTTGATGTCCTGTAAATTTAATTAGGTAATTTTTAGTTACGGGAATATTTGCTTTTTTTTCTATATAATCAATTCTTTTTATATCCCAAAGAAACCCATAAGAATCTTTTGTAGAAAAGATATAAGATCCGCTAGGAGAAAAAATTGTTGGGAAGAATACTCTTGTGCCGTTAACTTCATTCTCTTCACGATTTATAATAAGTTGTAAGGGTTCTGATTTTTCAACAGAAAACAATATTACATCCAATCCATAATTTGTTGCATAAAACTTACCATCTATTGAGAAGGAAGAAGAATAATGGTTTAAACTACCTGGCGTGTCCTTATCAATTTTCGTCCACCATTGGGTTACCTCATTGGATGATAAATTCCATAAGCCTGATGAATGTCTATTTCCAGCCGTAAACAAATAGTTAAAATCGGAAGAAACCGCAATACTATTCACGGAATTTGCCATATTTTCCAAGCATATTTTACATTTTGCATAATCTCCAATGGCTTCATAAAACCCATAATCGGATAAAAATGTAATATCAACTACTGTCACTGGGTGATTTGCTTCCATGTCTGATGCTATTAAAAATTCATT
>JBGTHN010000410.1:0-5242 GCA_041746235.1 Pyrinomonadaceae bacterium
TTACAAACTGAAATGGATAAAGAAGATTGGAACGTAACATTTAGTATGGGCGTTCTGACTTGTGTAAAAGTTCCCGAAACGGTAGATGAACTGATAAAAATTGCTGATAGTTTAATGTATGAAGTCAAAAACGAAGGCAAAAATTCCGTTAAATTCAAAGAGTTAAACGAAAAAATTTTAAAGACTTAGATAATAAAAAACTCAACACATAGTTTTGAACTTGGTTCTGTAAATACAGATTTGTATAATTTACAAAAGTTCTGAGCAAAGGGGAAATTACAGTGTTGGGCAAATCTTCAAAGGCTTCATCTGAATCAGAAATAAATGATAATTTTCTCAAAGGTTTATCGAGAGCATTTGCCGGTGCGATAATTTTCTCCTATCCGATCCTGATGACAATGGAAATGTGGTCACTCGGTTTCACCATTTCCCCAACTCGTCTGACTATTTACATACTTCTTTCAATTCCACTTCTGGTCGGACTCTCGTATTTTGTCGGTTTCAAAGATACCGAAAATATAGCTGATGACATTATTGACGCGTTCGTCGGTTTTGCTGTCGGCTTTGTTGCTTCGGCAATTCTTTTATACATTTTTGGATTGATTGATTCCTCGATGTCCTATTATGAAATATTTGGAAAGATCACGCTACAATCCGTAACTGCCGCAATCGGTGCAATGTATGCTCACAGCGAACTTGGGAACAGCGATGGTGATTTTAGTAAAGATCAGGAGAAAAAGAATGATCGTTTGAATTATTGGGGCGAACTTTTTCTGATGTCTGTTGGGGCAATACTTTTAGCGATGAGTCCCGCTGCAACTGAAGAAATGTATCTGATCGCCTTTAAAATGTCGGACATACAAATAATTTTATTGGCATTAGGTTCGCTGATTATGATGCACGCATTTGTTTATACGGTCGGATTTAAAGGCGGAGAATCAATGAATGATGAGACTTCATTTTGGACTGTTTTTTTGAGATTTACAGTTGTCGGTTATGCGATCGCTCTATTGATGAGTTTATATTTGCTTTGGACATTTGGCAGTCTTGATGGAATGGGACTTAAGGAAATCATCAAAGTTATAATCGTTTTAGGATTCCCGGCAGCACTCGGAGCTGCCGCATCGCGTGTCATCATTTAATTGTCGGGGAGGATTTTATGTCAGATAAAAATAAAAGTTCGGATGATAAAAACAAATCTTTGGCGGAAAGAACTTCTTTGTTTGAATGGATCGTTGCCGCCATCGGTGCAATTTTAGTTTTGTTTTCAATTGGATTTATAACTTATCAAGCAATCTTCGCCAAAGATACGCCGCCTAATCTTATCGTAAATGTTACTTCTGTAAAGCGAGTTTCAAGCGGATATTTGGTTGAATTTAATGTAAAGAACGAAGGTGAAAAAACTGCGGCAAGTGTTTCTATTGAAGGGAAATTATCAGACAGCGACGGCAAGGAGATCGAAACAAAAACAACGACAATTGAATATGTCGCTTCAAAGTCCGAAAGATCGGGCGGATTGATCTATAAGGAAAATCCCGAAATCAATAAATTGGAGATAAGTGCTATCGGATACAAAGATCCCTAATAGATTGGGAATAAACAATCGGATAAATTATCATATAAAGCATTATGAAAAATATTTACCTAATCGGAATGGTCTTAATTGCAGTAGGTTTCACCGCTTGTGAAACTGCAACCACGCAAAATAATTCGGCGAATAACACGCCGACCGAAAACACTTCAACAACTAAAGTTTCAGATGAAACTTCTACTCAAAGACACATCAAGATAAAAAGTGAAAATTCTTTTGACGAAACTTATAATGCTTTGAAAAAAGCCATCGAAGCAAACGAAAATCTCACGGTTGTCGCTGAATTAGATCATCAGGCAAACGCCAAAAAAGCTGAAATGGAATTGCGTCCGACCAAAATTATTATGTTTGGAAATCCGAAACTCGGCTCGCCTCTGATGAAAGAAAATCAAGAGATAGGAATTGATTTGCCACAAAAAATTCTTGTTTATGAAGTCGAAAATGGCGATGTTTATGTCGTTTACAATGACCCGAAAGTTTTAGCGGAAAACCATAATATTAAAGGTCAGGATGAAGTGTTGGAAAAAATTTCGGGAGCCTTAAAAAGTCTGGCTGAAACCGCTACAAAAAAGAAATGAAATAAATGGTAAAAACGAAATAGTTAGGCAATCTTGATTTATGGGGTTTGCTTGTCCTGATTCAAAATATTGGTGATGAAATAAGCGACAGTAAGTTTTTATAAAAATTAATGCTAAGTGATACCGAAAATTATCGGAGTGAATAATATGAATAAATTAAAGTATTTATTAATTTTTGTTTTGGGATTAATTTTAGGTTGTGGAATAACAGTTGTGATCGTAGGGAAAATTCTACAGCGTCAAGACGCAGATAAATACTCAATGCTGTTAATGGATCAAGCCTACTTGCTCAAAGAAATACATTTGGAAAGAGAAGATGAAATAGCCAAGCGAATTGAGCATAATCTGCCAACATATGTTTTGGCAATCAATCAAAATGAAGAACTGAAAAATTCGGAACTCACCCAAGAGGCTCTATGGAGCGTAAAATCTTTTTATGATTGCAGTAAAAAAGAGATACCTAAAAATATTTCAGAAATTATGCGAAAATTGCCGCCACAACCTGAATCTTCTTGTAGTATGAAAGATAGAAAAATGAATATAGAGAAGTAAAAAAAATATGGACGCATTTAAATTTATTAAAAAAGAACACGACCGATATGAAAAATGAAAAGGTATTTCTACCGATCTTGCTTGGTACAAACCGTAAAGATCGTCAAAGCGAAAATGTTGCAAAATGGGTTTTTAGCAAAATGGAAGAACGCGACGATATTGAAACGAAATTTTTTGATGTGCGTGATTTTGATTTGCCACGAGATCATTACGGAACGGAGATCGGCGAGCAGTTTCCCGAATGGCGAGATGCAATTATAAAAGCCGACGGTTTAGTGATCGTCACGCCCGAATATAATCACGGTTATCCCGGAATTATGAAGTCTGTTTTGGACACACTTTTGAAAGAATATATTCACAAAGCAGTTGCATTTGTTGGTGTTTCGGCTGGAATGTGGGGCGGAACTCGTGTCATCGAAGCGTGCGTTCCGATGGTTCGCGAACTCGGTTTAACGGTCACATTTTCCGATCTGAATTTTCCAAAAGTGCAAGACAAATTTGATGAAGAGGGAAATCTTAAAGATGAAGTTTATGAAAAACTTATAAAAGGTTTCCTTGATGAAATTGTTTGGATGAGCCGAAGTTTGAAATGGGGACGTGAGAATTTAGAGTCGAAGTTTCATCAATAAAATCAACAAAATATGCAAAAAGAACATTTATCCGAACCTGAACAGCAAAAAGAAGAAAAATCTAAAACTGTTATTACAAACAAATTTAGTTTCCCGAATTATTTCAAATTTTTGGTTTTAAATTTCATTATTGCCGTAATACCAATTATTTTGGTGTTTAATTGGGTATCTACAAAAGAGGAAGCGTTCTTGATTGCCTTATTTGCGGCTGGAGTAGCGATGATGCTTTTTATGTTGCAGTATCCTTTGCTGGTATTCGTTAAACCGTGGGCATTTAAGTTTGGATTACTTTATCTAAGTATGTGTCTATTCTTTTTCATATTTGGCTTGATAAGTTCGCTATATGAACGAGCAGATGGATTTAGTTTGGATAAAATTATGCTTCATCTTTATGATGGTGTTATATGGATTTTAGTAGGGCATATATTTGGGATAATATTTTTTCCAATTGTGGCGTTATTAAACTGGCTGTTACGCAAACAGATGTTTGTTTACCAAGATCAAAAGTAGGAGTAAAATTGATGGCAAAAGAAGATAAATACATAGTCGCAGCGAGAGTTGAAACAAAATATGAAGATTGCATAGTCGTTCCGCAGGATGCAATGGTTATGGCAACGCATCGCAAGGTTTTCGGACCTGATACGAAACAAAATTGTGAGAATTGGAAAAACCGTAACTGCAAATAGACAAAAAGTTAATATGAAACAAATTCTAGTCACAATTATTACGCTGTTTTTATCCGGCATAACTTTGTTTGCTCAAGCACCTGATTCCGAAGTGTTTCTTTTTTCGATAGATAAAAAAGACGGAAAATATAATTTCTCGAACGGAAAAAATATCAGCAACAACAAGGGTTATGATAATCAGCCTTCTTTTTCGTTGGACAGCAGGTCAATATTATTTACATCTGGCAGGAATAATAATAATTTTGATATTTACGAATACAATCTGGTTGATAAAAAAGTTTCTCAACTGATCGCTTCGGAAAATGGCGAATATACGGCGAAGGAATTTGATGGAAATACTGTGATGTTTGTGCGTGAAGGCAAAGAGGATCAGGGAATGACAGTTTGGAAATTTGACCGCAAAACAAAAAAGGAAACTCCTGCATTTTCAGTCAAAGAACCGATCGCATATTACGCATTTAACTCACGCGGCGATGCCCTTGTTTGGGTGCGTTATGCGTTTTTTATGAATTGGATAAATACTGAAAAATCCATCAATAAATATGTAGCGAATTATGCTCAACCGAGCGTTCCGCATTTAATTCCAATGACCGATAATTTTAGTTTTATGCAACGCCAACCTGATGATGAATTGTGGATAAAAGAATTTGATCCAAAAACTCAAGCAGTTCGACCGATCGTCCAAAGCAAAGACAGCAAAAAAGATTATTGTTGGATGGCGGACGGAAGTTTGCTGATTGGAAGCGGAAGTAAACTTTATCGCTTTGACGAGAAAACGGATAAAGATTGGGTGTTGATCGCTGATCTCAATTCGTTTGGAATCAAAGATATAACTCGTATGTCAGCTAGTTTTGATGGAAAACACTTGGCTTTGGTGAGCAATCAATAAAATTATGAGAAAACCTATGATCTATACAAATACGCCTGATGTGCCGGGAAGGGAAATTTCTGAAATTCTTGGAATAGTAACAGGAAATGTCGTTCAAACAAAGCATATTGGAAAGGATATTATGGCTGGTTTTAAGACTCTGGTTGGTGGCGAAATCAAAGGTTATACGGAAATGCTGACCGAAGCCAGACACAAAGCAATCAGCCGTATGGTTGAAGAAGCATTGCAATTAGATGCCGACGCGGTGGTGAATTTACGGTTTACAACAAGTGCGATAATGAGCAACGCATCTGAAATTCTCGCTTATGGAACGGCGG
>JBGTHN010000411.1:0-2777 GCA_041746235.1 Pyrinomonadaceae bacterium
AGATCAGAACATTTGCCACAAAAGTATTGAATGAAACGAAATGCGAAAACCGCCGAGCTCAGCTAGAAGATTTCAGCGATGACTTTGATAGTTTGATCGAAATACTAAGAAAATTAAATTTTTTATAGGAAAGCCCTAATACCTAATGTGCAACACTTTTAGTTCAAGACCAAACCATTAAGGTCAAGCGGTTTTCTCTTGAGTTGCAGATTGAGAAAGACGGCAACCGTGTGTGCCAGAATCTTTCTGATTAAAGGGGATTGAAAATGCCACAAATCACGGACTCTGATTTTGTTCAGATTAAATCTTTCCGTTAAATGTGAACCAACTGTTTCGACTACTTTGCGAACTTTGCTAAAGAGTTTAGCGGTTACTTTATCAACTTCCGGTTGCTCTTGTTGTTTCATATTTTTACGTTTTGGAATGATTAGTTTTGTGCCATAACGGTCTTTGAGAAGTTCTTGACGAAACGGATCAAGAAAACCTTTGTCGCCCAAGACGATTTGTCCGCCGATGGCTAATTCTTCCGTAAAATTGACATCGTGCGGACGTGCCGGAAGCAGTGAAGCGAAAGTTATCATGCCGATTCTCGACACTCGCAAGCCGAGTTTGAAACCGTAATAATGCTTTTGTTTGGCGGCACAATAACCATAATCGGCGTGTGACGGAAAACATTTGTCGCGGATTCCGCGAACCCATTGGCAAACTTCGACCGGAATCGTATCAATGACTTGGACAACGGCAAAAGATTGCTCGGCGTATTTGACGAGGTGTTGTTGAATCAAGATTTTGAATTGCCATAAATTAGCTGCTTGACGAACAAAAGTGGTGCGGTCAGTTAAGTTTGGAAACCAGTCTTGATAATGGGCTTTGAAGTAGTTGAACAGGTCTTTGTCAGTTGAATGTTTGAAGAATTCACCACAGATTTCAATGGTGATAACCTCTTCATCAGACAAAGCAGGAGCATATCCGCCACGTCTGACCGGATGAGTTTTTCGTAAAATATCCATCTGTTCACTTACCAAACAAAAGACCATTATGATAAAAGTATCTCGTTCCATTGATAAAAACCTCGTTTTGATATTGATTTGGTCATCAACCATTTTAACGAGTTTTTGATTCAATGGAACTTTTCAAAAAGAGTTGCACATTAGGTGTTGGTTATAGTTTCTTGTTTGAATAAAGAATAATTTTTTATATTTAGGAGTTACGCAGTTGAAAACAAAATCAACAATTTACGGGCGATTTTAATAAATGCCAATTGCTGTAAGTCTTTTATTTTCAACAAACTCTTGTTTAAAAATATTTCAACTGCGTAACTTCTAATATTAATAAGAAATTTCAGAAATTTTTGTTGCCATGGAAATGGACAATGATTCGGCTTTGATGAAAAATAAACTATCGAAAATGTTTATTTGTAAATTTTTGGGCAAGTAATCCAATTAAAATAACACTATACGTAAATCCAATTATTAGATATACTGCGAAACTTTCACCCACAATCAATTGATTAAACCCTTGATAAGCCCAATGAGTCGGGAGAATTGCAAACAAAAAGGAAAATGATGCTGGAACAAAAAATGCTAAAAGAGGAAGCGAAACAGGTAAATTAAAAAGTTTTTGCCATGTCATTCCTTCAATTTTATTTTTTGCTGTAATTGCCACGAATAAAACCATCATTGGTGCAACAAGTCCGGCGAGTATTGAATAAAACAGGTTTGAGATGATTGATAAACCGTAAAAAGGTTCGACAATTAGAATTAAAAATGTAGCGAATGTAGAAAATAAAAACGGAGCGATCAGACGAAAAATTACGAACCAAAATTTAGAAACAGGCAGAATTCCATAGACCTTTGCGACGTTTGTATCTTTTTCATCAATCAAAACCATCGAATAAATAAAACCGAAAATCAAAGAACCTTGCATCGTCGTCGCCATCAAAACAACGTGGATATAATCTTTCAAAATCTCGAAATTTCCCGCAACAAACGGCAAACCGTATCTCACAACCAACAGATTTAAAATGGGGAAAATAAAGAAAAACTTGAGAGAATTATCCCGAAAGACTAGCTTGAAATCATTGATGGCAACTTTGATTAACTTTTCCATATAATTTAAGCGTTCACCAATTTAGATTTGAAAGTTCGATAAACAAACCAATAAAGCAAAAGAATCCAAACAGAAATTGAAATATAACCGAAAATCAATTCCGAAATATTCGGCGAATTGCTATAAGAATTATCAATCAAATACAAACTTCCCTGCACGGGAAAAAGTTTGAAAATGCTCAAATCTGTAAATTCAAAATAATTTAGAAATGGCAGACACATCAGGACAATTAAAGGAATCGAACGCAAGATAAAGTGTAGAATGTCGGTTGTAAAGCTGACAACATAAATGCCTATAAAACTAAATATTACACAGCTTGAAAATGCTCCAATTGAAAAATGTATCAGATTAAACGAAGTCCCTTTTGCCATCAAAACCATTCCCAAAGCACAAATCATACTGATGCTTGAAAGAGTAATAATTCGTGAGATCAAATAAAAATGATGATTTATCGGCGTAATAAAAAGTGCGGAAAGAACTTCTTGATCTTTTTCTAAAATTATCGCTAAACCGATAAAAATAAATCCGACCATTGTCGGCTCGTTGAAGATCAGAAGTGTTGTAAATTTTTCAATATTTCCCAAATCTTTTAAGAAATAAATTACGACCAAATAAAATGCAAAATTTCCGTTGTATAACTAACCACATAAATCCCGACAAAGCTAAAC
>JBGTHN010000412.1:0-3833 GCA_041746235.1 Pyrinomonadaceae bacterium
CCGATCATGTATAAACTTAAACCAAATTACGATCTAAAAGATTTTACATACGAAGGTTTTTTGGAAGAACTGCTTCACCGTCATAATTCTCACCGTAAATTTTTGAACTAAAATCTTTTTGCCGAAATTTCAAAATTTAAGAAACATTTCTTCAAGACCAACGAAAAACTCTTTTCATCAAAGGCAAAAGGCGATGTTTGGCAACGACTGTGCGGAAATATTCTTCGTGTTCGAGTTCTTTGGCGGACATATACAACATTTCATCAAAGCAATCCGGCATTTCCAATTCCTTGGCAAATTCCGCCGCATCCTTGTATTCTTGCGTGTTTTGGCTTTCCAATCTTCCCGCAAAATACATCGGAAAAAACCAACCCGAAACATAACACAAAACGCCCAAACTTCTGCCAATTGTCCAAAATATCGCTTCACGAAATCTCTTCGGTTCGGCGTTCAATTCTTCAAGCCATTTACGAACGCAGGTTCGATGTTCCCATTCCTCTTCTTCGATCTTTTTGATGTGAGATCTCTCGTCTTTGTTACGGACAGATTTCCAATGCCCACGATAAGCAAAAGCGGCGGCAAGTTCGCCTGCGTGTGCGTTTTGCAAGATGTGAATTAAATTTTTACGGGCATTTTCTGACATTGAAGTTTTGGTTTTTCTATTCCCTTGAGTCTTTTTCTCCAAGCATTAATTTCATCAATTCAACCGCACCGACTTCGCCTTTTTGCTTGATAAAATCTCGCGGTGTATTGTCGCCGATCTCAAAAACGATTGCTTCCATTTTATGCGAAACGTAGAAATAATTACGCGAAACAATTGCAGGTTCAAGTTTCTCATTCGGTTTGATATTCGGTTCATAATTCGGAATCGCTTTTGTAATTCTATCAAGCCAATTCCAGGTTAAATTCGGCATATTGCTGTCTGTGAACTTTCGCTCCAACGGATAATAAATATCATCCCAAGTCGAATGAAAATCTATGCCAAAATAAAATTTTCCACCCGTTTCAATTTCCTTTCGTTTGATAAATTCGCTGATAATTCTCCCTTCGGGTTGATTAAATTTTGTCCAATCTCTGTTTAGATCAATTCCGCCCGCGTTGTGTCGCCAATGTCCGTTATCAACGCCGTCGGGATTCATCAAAGGCACGACATAAATTGCAAATTCCTTGCGAAATTGTTTGGAAAGTTTCGACTTGTCGGCGATTTTTTCAACAAACGCCTGCATCGCAAAGTAACCCGTAACTTCCGGCGGATGCTGTCGGGAAATTACCATAATCATTTTCTTCGCATTAGAATCGCCAATTGTCATCATTCGCAAAGGTTTGCCTTCTTTGCTTTTGCCGATCTCTTCGATCTGTAATTTACGCTTCTTCGCAATTTTATTCATCCAAGCAAAAACGTGTTTTGAAGTCTGCAATTCCTGAGCGGAAATCCACATAGGTTTGTTGCCTGATCTCAAACGCATCACGATTCTTTTCGGACGGTCGGTTGCTTTGCCGGTATTTTCTTTTTCTTCTTCGTTAATTCTCGAAGTTTCAAGCGGTTTCCATTTTTGCCCGTCTTTACTCAACAAAGGCGAATAACGATGTCTGGCAAATTCAGGATATTCGAGTCGGACATTAATTTCTTTCTTCTTTTTCGACCAAAATTTGAACGCATACCAGGGACTCATATTTATCGGAAAGTTTTCGGGCGTGATCAAAATCGTGTATGAATTTTCACCGGTTCGTTCGATTTTATTTAGCCTTGCACCATCAAAATCATTAGAAAAATAAACGCCATCTTCTTCAAACGAGAAAACTTGCCGAGTCTGCTTTTCAATCGGCTTGGTCGTCGTGTCAACTTCCTGTGCAGGTTGTTGACCTTGAAAAACAGGTTTTGAATCCTGTCCCAAAGCCGAAATGAACAGGGCAAGAAATAGAAAGATTGAAAAGAATTTTTTCATATAATGATGATGGACATTATTCAGCAGAAAAATCTATTTTGTCATAAACTTCGCTCAACGGTATTTCGCATTCGATTGCCGAAAATTCAATCGAAGATTCCAAACCGACAGCTTCCGACAGAAGCCAGAAACCGTCGCCGTGTTTTACATATTTTTCAATTCTCGCTTCATCCTGCGTAACTAAAATATATTCCTCTAAACTTTCGATGCTTCGGTAATGCTGAAACTTTTTGCCACGATCATAACTTTCGGTTGATTCGGATAAAACTTCGATAAGCACAAGCGGATTGAGCAAAGTATCAAAAACGTCATCTTGAAACTGCGGTTCGCCGCAAACAACAACTAAATCGGGATAAGTATAAAGTCCTGTTTCAGGAACAAAAACACGCATATCACCCGAATAACTTTCACAATTTTTTGTTTTTAATTGTTGCCAAATCAAACCATTTAAGTTTTGATTCACAATATTATGATTTCGTTTTGCTCCCGACATTGCAAATATTTCGCCATCGAAATATTCGTGCTTTTCGTTACAATTACGCTCAAACTCTAGGTAAGCTTGCGGTGTTAATTTTGTTTTTGGTATCGCACTCATTTTTTCTCTCCAATCCATTTTTTAGTGCCAACGATCTCATCAATTTTATCTTCTAAACTTTTAAGCTTTTCTACATCAGTAGTTTCCATGCATCCTAAATCATGGATGGTTTTTTTCGCTTGACCTCTAAGTTTTATTGAAAGAGTTACGGTTGGGTTATCTGTCGCACAGTTTCCTGCTTCCCCGAGATCAGTATAATCATCTTTCATAGAGAAATAATCTGTCTTGTCAATTTCCGCAATTAATTGATTAATTTTTTCTTTGCTCAGATTGCTTTCTATTTTGCCTTTACTTCTCGTCGTGCTGAAATCTTCTGCAATACCAAATTTCTCAAAAGTAACTTGACCGCTTTGCAAAACTTTTAATCTATATACTGGACAGTTTCCTAGGCATTGTGACCTTTCCATCGTTAAAGATAAATCGGGTTTGTTTTGCAAAACTACATTTCCGCAAGATGCCAACAGACAAACAACCAAGAATAAAAAAACTTTTGGCATATACATAAATTTAAACCGTGGCTTTTTCGACACGATTATAAACCGTATCCCGTTCAACCGCTTCAAAACCTGCGTTTTCGATCATTGTGATTACCAAATTTCATTAAGGTCAAGCTCGAAATCCTGCAAAACATTTTCGCCAGAAATAGTTTTTGGATTATCCAGTATTTCAATCTCACCATTTGCACGATAAATTGAAACTTGTTTATTTTTCGGGTCAATCAACCAACCGAGTTTTGCTCCGTTTTCGATGTATTCTTCCATTTTGTTTTTGAGTTCGCTCAAATTATCGGATTCGGAACGAAGTTCGATAACAAAATTAGGACATAACGGCAGAAACTTTTTCTTCTCTTCAGCGGTAAAATTGTCTAATCTTTCATTGCTTGTCCATGAAGCATTAGGAGCGTAAATTGCACCATTCGGCAAAATAAAACCACCATTGGAATCGGTAACTTTTCCGCCAGTATCTTTTTTTGCCCAAATTGCCAATTGCATAACAATTTCCACATTTCTATCACTCGTTTCAAAGCCTGTCGGCGGCATAACAATTATATCTCCTTCCTTTGTGAGTTCGGCTCTAACTTTTCGATTTTCTTCGCAAAATTCCCAAAACTCATCGTTTGTCATCTTGCGTTTATCATTCTCAAACTCAAAATGTAAACGCACCGATTTTGCTTCTTTGGGAATGTATTTGGGAATTAAAGTGCTTGCTAAATCTACCTGCATATTTCCTCCTTAAACTGTCGCTTTTTCCACACGATTATAAACTGTATCGCGTTCAACCGCTTCAAAGCC
>JBGTHN010000413.1:0-5995 GCA_041746235.1 Pyrinomonadaceae bacterium
GGGATAAGCAATATATCGCCGAAATTATAGTTCGTCATATACCGAGTCCTCTTCGTTATCCCAAATTTTTTCAAAAGTGTTCTCAGAAAGTTTCGTTGCAGATATAACAAGTTTTCTTTCTTCTTTTTGAACTAAAAAATCAACAAAATCAATTACCTCAGCAATTTTTTGCGGTGGTAATATTTTCATTTTTTCAAATAGTATTTCTTCTGATTGCATATAATTTACCTCAAACTTCCCGTATCTTTCCGCATTGCATTTCTTTCCCATTCATCAAGTAATTCGGGATAAACCGGATCAACATCTTTTTGCCAACCGAGAACAAAACGCGGCTCTTGACCGTCGTGATTGTGATGAGAGTAGCTTAAAATCAACACCCAGCCGTTTCGCAAATATTGATTTAACTCTTGCGTTGAACCAACTTCAATCGTCAACTTTGTATTTTCAATGCTCATATTTTCTCCCATTTGCCGGTTTTTTGTAATTTCTTTATTTTTCTTTTAGATAATTCACGTTTTAAGGGCGACATTTTATCCAAAAAAACTATTCCGTCGCAATGATCGGTTTCGTGCAGAACACAACGTGCAGGCAAATTGGTCAGATCAAGTTCCTGCAATTCGCCTGTTATATCTTGAAAACGCACGACTGTTCGCATTTCACGTTTCACTTTTGTATAAATTCCCGGAAATGATAAACAACCTTCATCACCGTATTGTTCACCTTCTACGTGAATGATTTCGGGGTTTATCAATGCCAATTTTTGCGATTCATCTTCACCGCCGGAACAATCCATTACAAAAAGCCTTCTGGAAACAGCAACTTGCGGTGCGGCTAAACCAACGCCTTCCGAATGATACATCGTTTCAAACATATCATTAACAAATTTTTGCAAGTCTGCATTAAACTCATCTTCCAATACGGGTTTCCCGACTTCCAATAAAATTTTTTCGGGATAATGCATAATTTTTAACAAAGCCATTTTTATATTTTATAGTTCAAACGCAGAAAGTTAAAGCAGAAATAGAAAAGTAAAAAACTATGGTGAATCAAATTGACGATAATTACAAAATAAAATGTTTGTGATACTTACCTATTCTTACCCAAATCGCAACGGATTTTCTTTTATTTAAACTTAAGTCTTCCGGTGTGTTGTTATGATGTAAATTCCGTATATCAAAATCAAATTTTTTCACAATAAAATTTTTACCAATACCACCAAATTCTAATTTTGCCTGTTCCAATTTTGCAATGTCTTTGATCCAAAGTTTATCCGTTTGATTCTTTTGCACAAATTTAGCAAATTCAACCGCGTCTTCAAGATGTTTCTTTACTGTCTGCGGGTTAAATTCCTTTATAAAATCCCGAAATAATTTTTCAAAATCTGCATCTAAAACCTTTCGTGTCAAAGGCAAAAATCTTTCAACTTCCCGCAAGCGTTTATAAAAAAGCGATTCTGCAAATGCTTCTATTTCTTCGGGAAATATCTCGATAATTACAGCAATTTCATTATCTGTTAAATTATTCTCTTTGCCGATCTTTTTCGGTTCTTCAATAAATTGTTGGCGAAAATTTTCATTCGTATAAAGTTTCGCCAGAAAATGTTGCTGTTCCAAAAGGCTCATTTGTTTGCTGTATATGAATAATTCGTATTGCTTTCAAAGTAATTTCGGGCAGTGGAAATTTCTTCCAAAATCTCTTCAAACGGCGGAAAATTTCCGTCTCTTTCCAGAATTGCTCCTTTAACATCGCACCTTTCGCAAACTTCCCTGAAAACTTCCCATATTTCATTTTCGGTTTTGTGAGAATGTCCGTCAATCAACTTGTTTCCGTGTTTATGTGAACCGACGAAATGTAATTGCACGACTCTTTCAAGCGGTAAATTATCGAGATATTTCTGCCAACTAAAATCAAAATTTCTCGAATTGATATAAAGATTAGTGACATCCAGCAAAAGTCCGCAATCCGTTTCTTCAACAAGTTTTGTAATAAATTCCGCTTCACTCATTTCCGAACTTGGAAATCGAACCATATAAGTTATATTTTCCAAAATCAATGGTATGTTAATTCGTTTTTTTACAACGGAAATGTTTTTTACAAAAACTTTTAATGCTTCGTGTGTATATGGAATCGGGGCGAGGTGTCCGATGCTGATGCCATTGGATTTTGTAAAACATATATGATCGCTAAACCATTCCGGTTTGACTTCATCAACTAACTCGACAAATTTTTCCAGATAATCTTTGTCAATTCCTTCCGCACTTCCGAGAGATAGATCCAATCCGTGCGGGATCAACTTAAAATGATTCTTCAACATTTGTAGTTCTTCGGATTTACTTTTGTTCGCATCAAAATAATGGTCAGCCGTTATTTCCAAAAAATCAATTTTGTCTTGATTCAAAAAAATATCGGCACGAAATTGTTCACGAAAACCAATTCCGATGCCGAGTTTTTTTAGATTTTGCATTTTACAAATTATTTATGAACAACCGCCGCATCCGCCGCAAGAACTACACGAACTTCCGCTACTGCAAGAACTTCCGCTACTGCAAGAACTTCCACTGCTACACGAACTTCCGCTGCTGCTACTACTACAACTACCGCAACTCGAACCACAGGAACTTGTTGATGACATTGCGTTGGATCTTGCAAAAGCCTGATTGTAACTATCATAGACAGTTCCGGCGAGAATTGCACCACCGAAAACTCCTACTGAAAGCAACATCGGATCAACTCCTGCAAAAGTCGTTTGTTGAGGTGTTTGTTGGTTATTTTTATTTGTCGAATAAAGGTTAAGTGTATTGTTCTTCAAGTTTGAAAAAGCCATCTGTAATCTATCCAAATAAACTTGTCCAAGTTTAGAAATACGCGGTAAAGTTGATACTTTTCGTATAACGAAATAACTTACGACAGTCAGAATTACAATAAACATTACGTTTGTTTTGCCATTTAATACTGACGCAAGAACTTTATAAGCACCCAAACCGAAAAGAGATAAAAGTGCAAACCACTTAAAGGCAGAAAATTTTTGTCTTATGTCATCATTAACCAGCATTTGTTGATTTTCAAGCTTTTCTTTATATTTTCTGCCATAAGATTCCAATTGTAACAACAAACCATTTTTATCAAAAACTTCACTCGTCGAGCGTTGTTTTCCAAGCCAGTTTAAAGTTATTTGTTCAATGTTTGTAAGTCGGTCAATACTTGCTTCGGGATTTTTTCGTGTGATCGAAACTTTTGTTTCTGAAAATTCCAAAAAATCCTTTTGCATCAAACTAAAGATCACGGAACGGGCAAGTTCCTCTTCTTTTCCTCGTAAATAAGAAATTTCAAACGGATCAACATTATTTGAAATATTCGGAATCGGGAGTTTATCAGTTGAATCAATCATTTTTTTCACGATTAACAAAAAAATTGCCGAAAATATTATGGCTACCGAATACAGAACTAAGAAATATGGTCCATACATTGATGCTAAAGGGTTGTTTAGAATTAAGTCCATTTGAAAAAACCTCCATTAATAACAGATTGAATTGATATAAAAATACTAAATTCAGTTGCAAAAAAGACGGCTTCAAACAATAGTTTTGCCGTCTTGAATTATATCATTGATTTTGAAATTTATTTCCTCATAAAAATCTGCGTTACATAAGTTCTACCTTCACGAGTTTTAAAAACACCAATTCCGGTTTGCGTCCAATCGGCATCAAAAATATTTTCTTTGTGAGTTGGCGAACTCAGCCAACCTTTAACCGCTTCATCTGCCACGTCGGGATAACCGATACATTCAAACAAATTCTCGCCAATTTTCGACCAATCTGTTAGTCCATAATTATCAACTCTTTCGGCGACAGAATTTCCATCGTTATCTACGTGACCGAAAAAATCTTCTTCCGCCATTATTTCCGAATAATCATAAGCAACATTTCCTAAGTCTTCGTTCCATAACAACGGTTTAAGACCTTTACGTTTTCGTTGATAATTTATTTTTTGAAAAACAGACCGCGTAATTCCCGACAAATTCGTTGTAAAAACAAACTCTGCCGGTAAATTATTTACTGCAAAATTAGTCGTCGGAACATAAGAGCTTTTTGCTAATGTAACACGATTTGAAAATACCGAAATGAACAAAACCATAACGGCAAAAAACAATGTAATTCGTAATTTAAGAAATGAAATTTTCATATTAAATAAACCTTTTAGAAAATCAGTTCTTTGATGTCAATTTTAGAGAAATAGTTTCTCCGTTTGGCATAGTCTTAATTTTTTCGCTTTCTTTTATTGTCCAATCACACAGAGATTTTTTATCGTTTTCGGACAAAACCGCATTCCAATGAATCCATAAATACTGATTATGCGGCATTTCTCCTGCTTTTACCTGGTCGCAAACTTCTTCAAGTTTTCTCATTTTTTTTGAGTCAGGATAAGTTGCCCATTTTGAAAAATTCAATTCTCCTCTGCCGTGATCTATGTGTTCAACCACACTCCACGAAATCGGTGCAATATTTGAATACCACGGATAAGCCGTCGTATTTGAATGACAATCGTTACAAGAACGCTTCAATATACTATTTATATCATCAGGCAAATTTGTTGTTGCTTCTAAAGTTTCTGCTTTTACAATCGGCGGATTTGTCCTGTCGGGACGAAAAAACTGCAATACGACAATTCCTAAAAACAATATGATTGCTATAACTTTCAATATTTTTCGCATAACGATCTAGTTCAGATAATTCTATAACCTTAGATAATAAATTAGCAAGAAATATGAACTAATAGACCATTTTCAGTTGCCGCTGAATCACTTTCATCTCTCAATAAATCAGTTTCAGCTATCAATGAATCACTTTCAGTTGTAACGAAATCGCATTCAGTTGTAACAGAAACACTTTTCGTTCGTGCGGAAAGTGTTTCCGCTGTAACGAAATCACTTTCCGCTATAACTAAATTACTTTTCGTTGCAACAGAATCGCTTTTTGTTCGTGCAGAAAGTGTTTCTGCACGAACAGAAACACTTTCTGCACTAGACATTTTTCCAAGATAAGTGTTGAGTAATGTAAAGTTTAGCTTGTTTTAACAGGCTTTCGTGCGTTTAAGCTGTTCTGAAGATTCACAAATTTAAAATCAAGGACGATAAAACGCCCTCATATTCTTAACTAAATCAAATGATTTAAATCCGCTTTAAATAAACAATTCAACCGAAGTATTGAAAAATTCAGCCAGTTTCTTGGCGTGTGTTTTGCTTATCTCACGTTTGCCATTGATGACTTCGGACGCAATTCCGCTTGAACCGAAAATTGGGAGTAAATCTTTTTGTTTCAAATCATTTTCTTCGATCAAATGTTTTAGTACTTCATTCGGCGATACATCAGGAATCGGATACATTTCATCTTCGTAATCTTCAACCAAATTCGATACCAAAATAAGTAACTTTTCTTCTTCGGGCGAAATATTTTCGCCCTTAGACAGAAGTTGACTGATAACATTTTCCATCGCTTCAAGTTCTTGTTCATTCTCAATAACTCTCGGCAAAGTCGTCATCAATAACGCACCGTATTTTTTTTCATCAAACATATTGTTCATTTCAACACTCACAATCGGCTTTCCATTTATCTTTGTCGTATTCTTTGTGAGTTAAAACCACTCGAATATAAACCCGTCTAGTTTTGTAACTAATTTTCGTAATTAGTCTGTAATTGTTTCCACCGATGTTAAAAATTACACAATCTTCATAAATATCAGCCGATCTATATGTTTCCTTAACATCAGCAAAATTATTCCAATCTGTTTTTTTAACCGTTTTATACCAACTTAATAAAGCCACTTTAGAATTTGGATGTTTCCCCCAAAATTCACGGAGTCTTTTTTTTGATAAAATAAACATATAATTTTTCTCTTTCTTTTAATTTTATTTTTGTCATTTCTTTTATTCTCCGATTTTGTTTCTGTGGGTGTAATAATATACTCTCATTTTGAGAGATTCTTGTCAATCTATTTC
>JBGTHN010000414.1:0-14603 GCA_041746235.1 Pyrinomonadaceae bacterium
TCAAACTGCTGGCAAAAGTCGTCAATCTCACAAAAAATTGTTAATCTATCCATTGAAAAGACTCCTTAGGTTGATGATTTTGTCTTGTAAACCTAATTATATCTTACCTTTGGTGTCTTTTCTTATATCGAACTCACGTTATATTTAGCGGTTTTGATCGGCACGACCTACATCGCCCTCGAACCTCTCGCCCGCCGCTGGTGGTCGGAATTGCTCATCTCCTGGAACAGACTTCTCGCCGGAGATTTCCGCGATCCGATGATCGGACGGGATATTTTGGTCGGCGGTTTTTTCGGCGTTGGCGGTTCTCTGTTGCAAAGTTTTCAGAGGCTTCTGCAAGAATCCGTTTTCGGCAAAGGCGAGCAAATAAGCAATCAATTTTTTCTCGAACCGCTGAGCAGTTGGACAGGAACGGTTTCAAGATTGCTCGAAGGCTTGGCATTTCCGGTGCTTTTCGGTCTGGGTTATTTATTCCTTTTGCTGGTTTTATTCATCATCTTCCGAAACAAGAAAACAAGCATCATCTTGTTCGGTTTGCTGATTTGGCTCTCCTCGGCAGTTTTCGCTTTTCAATCACAAGCCGCAATTTTTTCATTGATCGCCGCTTCGATCACAACTTTCGTCATCGTCCGTTTCGGACTTCTGGCAATAATAATCACCATTTTCTATTCAGCCTTGTGCAATGTGTATTTAATTACATTTAACACTTCGAGCAGTTTATTTTCCGGCACGATGATAGTTTTCGTCTTCGCATTCAGCCTGACGATCTACGGATTTTTTACTTCAATAGCCAAACAGCCAATTTTCGGGGACACATTTCTGGAAGATAAAAGCTAGATTTTGTTTTTCGTATAGATCAATTTTTCTGTGCAAGATGTCGCGTAAAATCTCGTTCAAAAAACGATTGCAGTATTAAAATTTAAGACGAGGAAACATAATTATGGACACACCAACAGTCAGCGGACAAAAACGCAGTAGTTTATATTTCAACAAGGTAGATATTTATTCAGACCGAATAGAGATCAAAGGTCTTTTGCTTCCGAAAAAAGTGATCCTTCGGGACGAGATCACATCTTGGACGGAGATCAATAAAAAACACAAATCGGCAAATATCAATTGGGTTGAAGTAACGGTTTATACAAATAAAACCAAATATATGATCAATTCGTTGCATTGGCAGAATTTCAATGAAATGAAAGAAGCCTTGACCGAAGGCAAAACCAGAGATACTGCGAAAGAAAAGAAAATTTATGACAGCATTTGGTAGAAAATGTTATTTGCTTAGCTAAATACGCCAACTTCATGAATTACAAATAAAAATTGATGAAGTTGGTCATCAAGCAAATTTTCCTTTACTAAAATGCTTTAAAGGTATTTACTATCAAGAATGAAATGGATTCTTAAAATATTGATCGGACTTATCGCCCTGATTCATTGCTATATTCTATGGTTTGAGATGTTTGCGTGGACTACTCGCGGGAAAAAGATTTTTACGAGTTTTCCACCTGACTTATTTGAACCAACACAAACTCTGGCAGCTAATCAAGGGCTTTACAACGGATTTTTAGCGGCGGGACTGATCTGGACTTTTTTCATAACGGATAAGGTTTGGAGTAGAAATGTCGCACTTTTTTTCCTGTCTTGCGTTTCAGTTGCTGGAATCTATGGTGCTTTAACTGCGGCGACGAAAATATTTTTTGTTCAGGCTCTCCCTGCATTAATTGCGATATGTATTTTGATTTGGATGAAGATCAAAGATTGATATGTGCGAAAAATTTAAGATGTGTAATTTAGCAAAAACATAGGATAATGTTTTTCTTTAACTAAATGATCTGCCCATTTACTGTTGGTTGATAATGTTTTATGTAAAGAAATAATGTCTAAAAAAATATGCAAAGAAAATTCGATTCTCTGCTATAATTCAATCATAATTTAAGACTGCTAGGAAAGTAAGTAAAAGTTTTCAGCCCTAGGTAATTACAGAGTCAAATTATTGCTTCCTGTTACTTTTGCATTACCAAATACTTAGACAGTTTTGTTAAGGTTCAAACGGTTCTTATCTTCCAAATAGTTAAGGGCATAACGAACCATATAAAACCTAAAAACTAATGGAGAAGTAATATTTATGAAAACGAGCCCCGTAGAAATAAACGAACCCGAATCCCCAAAAACACAAACCGAAACAAACGCTGTCAGCCGTAGAGAATTTCTAGGAAACATCGGCAAGGTGACGTTCACAGCCGCTGCCATTGGTGCTGTCCCATTAATTGATCCAAAATCTAATGTGCAAGCACAACGTGGTGAACCGCCTTTTCCGGCTCTTAATCGAGCGAAAAAATCCTATAATTTAAGGAAAGATGCGGCGACATTTAATTATCAAGCCACTCCGGCTTCATTGCGTCGTCCGAATAATGGTGATGAAGATACGTTTAAGAACAAGATCGCAAGTTATACAAAAGGTCTGCCGCACCAAGCAAACGGAGAAGTTGATTTGTCGGCTTATGAAATGCTTGTAAATGCCTTACGCACGGAAAATCCGGCGGACTTTGAACTGATTCCTTTAGGCGGAGATAGAAAATTTGTAAATCCACAAGGCGGTCTGGCACTCGATCTTGAAGGAAGAGATTGTTTTAGTATGACGATGCCGCCCGCACCGAATTTTTCAAGCCGCGAGATTGCCGCTGAAATTGCCGAAAATTACTGGATGGCTTTATTGAGAGATGTGCCGTTTGAAGATTATCCGACCAATCCCATTGCACAAGATGCGGCAGCTGATCTGACGCTTTTTGGAAGTGATTTCAAAGGTGCTAAAAATATGGGCGGACAAGTTACACCTGAATTACTTTTTCGCGGTTTAACGGCTGGAGACAAGGTCGGACCATATCTTTCGCAGTTTTTTTATCATTCCTGTTTCTTTGGTACGAATGAGGTTAGTCAAAAAATTAAAACAGTCAAATCTATCGCTGATGGCGGACAGGATTATATGACTGATTTTAATAGTTGGCTGGATATTCAAAGAGGAATTTCGCCACAAAATGGTGATATTTTTGACGCTACTCCAAGATATATGCGAATGGGACGCGACATCGGACAGTATGTACACATTGATGTTCTCTTCCAATCATATTTTCAAGCATTCCTTGTTCTGGCAGGAACTTTAGGAGCAGCTTTTGATAAAGGAAATCCCTATAATAATTCATTAACACAAGATGGTTTCGCAACATTTGGCGGACCACACGTCGCAACTATTTTATGTGAAGTTGCCACTCGTGCATTGAAAGGTGTTTGGAATCAAAAATGGATCGTTCATCGTCGTCTGCGTCCCGAAGTTTTCGCCGAAAGAATTGACCGCACACTTTATCACGGAATGGATTATCCGATTCATACGGAAATTCTCAATTCCATAAATACAGCTTCGCGACTTGGCGGACATCTGCCTGCGGGAAATGCGTTTCTGCCGATGGCATTTCCTGAAGGTTCACCGACACATCCATCTTACGGTGCCGGACACGCCACAGTTGCGGGAGCTTGTGCAACGATCTTAAAAGCATTTTTTGATGAATCAACTATCATTCAAACTCCCCTTATGCCAGATTCGACTGGACAAGTTCTTGTTCCTTATACAGGTGATACTTTAACGGTTGGTGGAGAGATAAATAAACTCGCTTCAAATATATCACTCGGACGAAATACTGCCGGAGTTCACTGGCGTTCCGACGGCACGGAATCAATGATTCTTGGCGAAAGTATTGCGATCAGCATTTTGCGGGATCACAAAGCATCTTTCAATGAACAATTCAGCGGATTTACAATAACTAAATTTGATGGTTCGACGATAATTATTTAAATTTGAGTTCCAATGTTTTTCGGCAAAATTGAAATATTTCAATTTTGCCGAAATTTCAATATCACATTTAGTCAAATGAAAACCACTTCAAATAAACTAAATTAGTTTTCTCCAAACATTCTCTTAATAAATTCATTTTCAAATTTTCTCTCAGAATCAAATTCTTTTTTCAACGAAAAAAAATCATCAAACTTTTCATATTGTTTTCGCAAATAGTTTTTATCAATCGTAAACTCTTTTCCCCAATGCGGTCTGCCATTGTATTTACGGGCAAATTCTTCGTGGAATGGTAAAAGTTCTTTCCAGTTTTCGTGTTCATAATTGTAAAAACCGATCCACAGTGAATCTCTCTTGTATGAAGGACTGAGCCAAAAATCGTCGGCTTTTGTAAAACGTATTTCCTGCACAAAATTGAAATTGAATTTTGATTCGAGCAAGTTTTTTTTGTAAGCGGTGAGAATTTCTTTGGCACGTTTTGCGTTAAATGCCCATTCAGTTTCGCGGTGAATCGGTGGTTCAGGGACGTTGAAAACTTTATAGCTTTTCTCGATTCTGTCCAAAGGTTTTTTGAAAAGTCTTGTCATAATTCGGCTCACTTTTGGAGCGAAGTTTGGATATTTGCTCGCAATTTTTACCATCGAGCGATAAAACAAAATTGATGAAACTTCGTCTTTTAAGATTTGCCGAATTCGCCAATCGTTTGTTTTCTCGTTTGTGCGATTGTATTTGTAAACGATCAAATTTGTCGCAGGCGGAAGCCACCAAAATTTTAAGTGGTCATTTTCTGCAAGCAAATCGTCTAAATTTTCGACGACTTCATCAAATACAATTGTCTCCGTATAATCGTGTAGATTAAAAGCATTGGTAACTTGCAAAGTGATTTCCGAAATCACGCCTAAACAACCGAGACTTAAAATCGCCGCATTATATAGTTCATTGTCGTTTTCACGGTTTATTAAAACCTTTTCACCGTCCGCTTTTATCAAAGTGAATTCAATAATTTGCGAACCTAAAGTTTGAAAATTTATTCCCGTTCCGTGCGTTCCTGTTGAGATTGCACCAGCAAGCGATTGTGTGGCGATTGAACCGAGGTTTTGTAATGCGAGGTTTTCTTTGTCGAGTAATTCGTTGAGTTTTGTGAGTTTTATTCCTGATTGAACTTTTATAGTTTTGGCGTTTTTATCAATTTGTAAAACCTTTGAGTATTTATCCAAATTTATCAAAGCCTCATCAGAAACACAGATTTCATTCCAAGAATGAGCCGTCCCGACAAGTCTGATTTTATGGTGTTTTTTGATGATGGAAATTATTTCATCTTCCGTTTCAGGTTGAAAAAAGTGCCGAATTTTCTTGCGAATATTCTTTGCCCAATTTGTGAATAAATAATTTTCTTGATGGTTCATTTGGGAAAATAATAGTTTGTAAAAACCAATTTACCAAATTTGCCACCAAGGTTTTTCTTTTTTGGCAGGTTTTTGCTTTGAAATGTATTTCGGCGGTTGCGGTTGCCAATCGTATTTTTCGATAATGCGTCGAACTTGTTGTTGGAAAATGTAGCCTTTTTCTTTATCAACCATAAAGACGAAATTTGCATAACCTTGCAAGGAAGCGATCAAGTCGGGCGAATTTCCCCAATGTAAGTTTTCTAAGTTATTGTTTTCGGCTTGATGGAGGACTGCCCGGAATTTTCGCAAGGTTTTGCGGTCAATCGAGATTTTTTCGTTGACGACGATTCCCGTAACTTCCTGTTGTCGCCCATTTCGCAAAATTCTCGTTTTATTTTCGTTAATTTTGAAGCCTTGTTCGCGTGTTATATAACGAACTTGCGACATTAGTTTTTTAAATTCTGTATCAGTTTCTTTTGTTGAAAATGTTAAATCATCGGCGTAGCGTGTGTATTGGAATCCGAGGTTTTCGGCAATTTTTGTTAAACCTTTATCAATTCTTCGAGCGATAATATTTGAAATCGCAGGACTTGCGGGCGAACCTTGCGGAAGATGTCTTTCGCCCAAACCAACAAAGTATTTTTTAGAATCAATCTCAATTTCTTCAACTTCGGGAGCGGTGCAAATAAGTGCGAAAACTGTTGCAATCGCTTCGGAATATCCAAACGATGCAAAAATACCTTTTACTCTTTTATAATTTATCGAAGGAAAGAAATTTTCCAGATCGAAGTTGATTAGTAACTTTGCTCCGACGTGGATTTCCGCGTTTGAAACTATATTTTTTTCGGGTAAAAATCCGTGTGCGGAATCGTGGACTTGAACCTTGTTTAGGATGTTTTCGAGTATCCAAGTTTGAGCAGTTTTGAGTTTTGGTTTCGGTGCGGAAATCAAACGAAATCCGCCTGTTTTTTTCGGCAGTTTGAAATGAATGTAATGATTTACTTCCGAAGTTTTGCGGTCAAAAGCAAGAAAGCGAAGTGTTGCAACATTTGAATCCATTGCTTTTGCGAGTTCTTCGATATTTGCAAAAACGGGCAAATTATTTTGTTTTAGACGCTCAACATCAGATTCGAGATTGTTCAATCCTTTGGAAACATCTTTGCCAAGATAAACGATCTCTTTCGTCTTTCGGCGTTGCCAATTCTCAGCTTTTTCTTTTCGTTCCAGCTCACGTTTTTCGCGGGTTTCCTTTTGTTTTTGACTAGATTCTTCAAGGCGTTTTTTGCGTAATTGTTTTATTAAATATTCTTCGTTATTGAGATTACGATTTTGGAGTCTTAATCTGGCGAGTTCTTTTGAAAGTTCCGCTTCACGTCGAATTTCTTCGGTCGGATCATTTGGCAAACCGCTTGATTCTTCCCAAAAACCGAGCCGAATCATCTCTTCAAGCACAAAAATATCCTTTCCGCCCTGATTGCGAATTTCTTCGTATAATTCTTGTCGTGTTTTTGCCTGTTCCATCTTTATTAACTGAAAACTAATAGGTGATAACTGATAGGTAAAGAATTTACTTATCAGTTATCAGTTATCAGTTATCAGTTTTTCCCAGAACTGATTGAAGCGAGATGCTTCGCGTCTTCGTAAAATCAAAGGACTAGATTGTTCAACTCAAGCGGAACTGACCTAGTGTGCGTAATTTTATTCTCGGAATACAAACCGAAATACGCACACTAGGTCAAGTTCCGCAAAGTTAAGAACAGGCTAGTGAAGCGTGTGTAGTCTATGTGCATGGATGGCGAAACACCAACCGGATTGCAAGGCTATATAAAGCAACTCGCTTCAATCAGTTCTGCGGAAAAATATCAAATATCATCTTACGGAACGCCGTCCATCTTGGCGGCACTGGACGCTTCCTGCGTCCAGATAAATTGGTTAACTTTAAAGTTTCAATTTAACTTTTGAGTTCGCCAACACAGTTTTCGTGCTATCGCACTCATTGCCCGCAAGATGCTGGTGTTCCGTTTATTTCTGCGAATTCTTTAACCGTAAAGCCAAAATATGTTCGCAAGGTCCTTTTCGCAACTTGTTCATCATAAAAAAGTTGCAATTGCAATTTGCGTCCGAAAGACGCTCATCATTATCAATTATCATCGAAACTTCTAACTTTTTATTTTTATCTTGAACAGTTCCGTTGAGTTCTAAAAAGTCGTTTTGTTTATAATTTCGTTTACCGAGTTTTACATCATTATTTTCCAAAAATCTTGCGGCAGATTCCTCACGTTCATTCGCAAATCGAAGTTTGTCCAATGGCAATGGATCACGGCTCAATTCCCGGACACGATAAACGCCTTTGTTTAAATCATAGATCGCACGTCCCGCTTGTGTATAAGCCGAAAGCGAACCTAAAACAACACTTTTATCGAGGTTTAATCGCTTCGCTAATTTGTCGGGCGTATCAAACCAATTTTCTTTTAATCCTGCAAAAACTTTTTGTTTTGTATCGCTGTCAACATCTGCACGAGGTGCGAGAAGGTCAAAGTTTCCCGCTTTTGACCAATCGTTCGCAGTCCAACCGGAAAGTCCCAAAGTAAAATTCAAATCGCCCAAATCCGCAATATAAAACGACGGCAAACCCGTTCCGAGCAAGTGAACTGTGAATTTTTTCGCAACCGAGATCAAACGTTCCAAAATTAAAATTCTACGTCTGCCCCAAACTCTGATGTCGTGTGATTCGTTGCCTTCAAAACGAGTTCTCGCACAAGTGATTTCGATGTTCCAAGGCTCGAAAATTATTTTGACAGGCTCATTCGGTTTCAAAATATAACGCATCAAGCGGGGCGATTCTTTCTCTTTTTTACGACGCAAAATAAAGCATATATTGTGAACGTCCAAAGGATGCAGATCGAAACTGACCGTCGGCATACTCATTGCGGATGACACTTGCAAAAATCCTCGAACCCAAGAATCGGGCAAATCAATTTTTACTTCTTTGAACGAATCTTCGTTGGTCGTTTGGACATCAAAACCGCTCGGATCAATTTCAAATCTCGTATTTTTGTATGTGCGAATCTTTTGAAATTCATCATACAGATCGGCGGAATAATCAATGTTTGTCGTGCCGCAGGAAAATTCGCTGATGTTTTGATAAACGTCATATTTTGTTCCTAAACGTCCGTAGCTTGATTCGTCTTCGGAAAAACATTCAAAGAAAACTTCGTCGGGATGAACCGTAATTACCGGGTCGAGAATGAACCAAAGATCACGATATTTTTTGTAAAGGTAATTGTAGTATTCTCCTCTGGCAACATAAAATGGTCTCCAACGAGCAGATTTTTGCTGTCGTAATTCTGTTAATTCTTTTTGCAGAACTTCCAGTTTTCCGGCAACTTCGGCACGTTGCGAAGCGACTTCTTGCCAATCAATTTCTTCGCGTTGTTTTGCCCATTCCAAATATTCTGTTCTATCTTTCGGCTTAAATCTTAAATCAGAAACGACGACATCGTGCAAAGCGGAAATCGCTTCACGAAATTCTAATTTTTGACGAAGTTCAGCAATAAAAAATGTCGGTTCACGAGTCGCATCCGGCACAAAAGACATCTCCGTTGAATTCGCCGAACTCGCCACGCTCGAACTTCCTTTGTAAGCATAATCAAACAACATGGCTTCGCACCTCCGTTTGATTTACTTTAATTGGCAATTCGATATTTGGAAATTCCCGGCAGATTTTTAGCATACTCTGGATCATCGCCGCTTTGTCGCCAATGGCAACGGTTGCGGATTGTCTTGCAAGGATTTTTGCGACAAGTTTTGCCGAAGTTTCATCTTTTAACGCTTCACTTTCTATAAACTTCAAAACTCTGTCTTTTGCCACACGAGAGCGATTTACCAAAGACAAAACTCTCGTAAAATACGGGGACAATTTTTCCAACTTTTCGGGCGAATCGGTTGCGTAATTTTCCAGATAATTTGTCGCAAAAAGTTGCATTTCGGGTGAAGGATGTTCACTCAATTTCAAAAGATATTCAACGCCGTTTTCTTCTTCAAAATAATGAAGCAGCAGATCACGTCCGAATTTTTGCGTTTCATCTTTTACGGAATCGCAAATTGAAACCAAAATTTCGGGTGTCAATTCTTGTGCGGTAAGGTTTTTGCGGAAAAATTCTCGCCAAAATTCTCTCGAATCAAACCATTTTGCGTCCAACGCACGAATCAAATATGAAACTTCATCACGCAATTTTTCGCTTGTTTTTTCGGCAAGTTTCCATGAAGTTTGACGAATCGAAAGGATTTCATTATTTGTAAACTCAACTATTTCCGCCGTCGAAAATTCTTTGCTCCAATCGTCCGCACGATTTTGCAGAATTAAACCGCCCGCCTCCTTTGCTTCAACATAATCGGCATTAACCAGAAGTTTTGCAGTTTCAATATCGGCGAATTTTGTCCAATTCGGCAACTCTTTTAATATGCTTAAAAAACGTGAATGAACGCCTTCGTGTTTCTCTTCGACGAGTAGAGAAATGAAGATCGAATAAGAAATATTTTCAACAAACTGCGGATGATTTTGTGCAAGGTTAAGAACAATCGGACGAGTCGAATTGTGAACGTCAACAAGTTCGTGCGAGAGCAATTCTAAAATCACTTTTTCGCGTTTCAAAAGGTTTTCGTCGGAGAATTGTCCGAAAAGTTTTATGCCGATGGAACGGATTTCTTCAAATTCGGAACGAATCAGAGAATTGATTAAATCGTTAGATAAATTTTCCGCAGATGTTTTGTGATTTAATAAAATTTGTCCGCCGAATTTTTGGACTTCTAAATTATTGTGCGACAGCAAATCTTCGATAATCGCAAAGTTTAATGTGCGTAGGTTTTTGCCAAAACTTTCCAACATCGCATTACAAACATCTTTGATAATCTCACTTTTTTCATCGTCGAAATTAACCATTTCAGCGATCAAAAGTCCGATCAAATTTTTCGCTTCCGTTTCTGTGTAATTTGTGGATTTCAAAAGTTTTGCTGCAAATTCTCTCGTGTCGGAATGTTTTGAAGAGAGAAGTTTGAGCATCGCCGAATTATTTGTCGCAAAAAGTTCACGCTTTTTGTCAATCCAAGTAAATGCTTTTTGGCGTGCTTCAACACTTTCACAAGTCGCTACACCAACCGCTAATTCGACATTCGGATTTGCTTCGTCATATATCTTAATTGCTAATTCAAAACCGAATTGTGCCGTAACATCGTAAGGAGCGGAAACGAGCATTATGATTGCTTCCGTGTCTAGTTTTTCGACAAAATCTTTGCAATCTTTTAATGCTTTGACGGCAAATTCGTGAACCGGCAAACATCTACTTTCGGCAAGCAAATGCAGAAGTGCTTTTGGTTGGTCATTCCAAAGTTCTGGAAATGCTTCTTCACGAACATTTGGTGTTTCGCCGCCGACTTTGTAACCTTCTCGCATCCGAAATCCACGAGAGCCGATTTTCAATTCATAACGCGGACTGTTTTTGTAAAGTATCTGATTAAAAAGGAGATACGGCGAAAATTTGTCCCAATGAATTTCTTTGATAAGTGGATTTCGCCAATCATATCGTCCCGTGTGGTAATAATCATAAATAGTTAATTTTGCAGGTTCTCGTGCATCCGAATCGGAATATTCAAGCAGAGAACCGACCGCCATTCGGACATAATCCAAATCACCGATTTCGCCCAAACGTCGCAAAGTCCGCCAACTTCTGCGTTGAAAATAATCTTTTGTTTTGTTACTAAATGCGATGCGGGAATTTTCTCTTTTGAGTTCTTTTTTTACTGATTTAATGTGTTCCCAGGTTCCATCTTTATATTGCAAATAAATCCAATCTGACCAAGAATCTGTATAAAACAAAGCTTTTTCCGTTTCAAATTTCTTGGCAATAATCCCGAAAACTTCCGCATCGTGGCGATATTCCGCAATTTTATAGATGTGTCGGACGGGCTTGAAATAGCGTGGGATAAATGGGGTTTCACGCAAAGTTTGAAGCAAAACAGGGCGTATGATTTCATTGTCAATCTCGTAAAGTTTGGTTATGTCATCAAAACTACCTTTTTCCTGTTTTCCCAACTTTTCACGCAAAGCATTTTCAAGAGCTTCGGCAGTTCCGTTTGTTATCAAAATCTGTAAACTTTCCGGAAATTTGGAAATAGATTCTTCTCTTAATTTATTTTTTCCTGTGTCATCAGCTAATTTAAAAATCGCTTCGCGGGCAATTCTTTGGACAAATTCTGCTTTGTGATTTTGAAAGTTGACCAAAGCCGGAATCGTCGTTTCATCGCCACAAAATCCTAAACTCCAGGCGATGCAATAATCCCGCAAATCATCGCCCGTGCCAATGAGATCTATTAAATGCGGCGTTGCATCTGTTAATTTTAATTCACCTGCTCGCCAAATTATGCGTGAAATTTTCGGATTGCTTTTTGCTTTATTGTCTTTGAGCTTGTCTAAAATTGTTTGATTTCTTTCTTCATTATCAATTGAATGCGAAGCAGTAACTTGAGATGTTTCAACACTTTCCGTTTTTTCTCCAACGATGTGATAACCTTTGCGGGATTTTTCATTTACCAATTTATCAAAGATTTTTTGAGCTTCTTCAAATTCTACGGGGTTCGTTGTTTTCGTTCCTTCTTTAAGCGTTGAACCGCTTCTGCCATAGCGAAAATTGACGACAAATTTTTCGCCGACTTCGCACAAATCCACTTCATAAACCTTGTCGGAGTTTCCTTCTCTAAAATGAAGTTTTGTCTGGCAAACGAGTTTCATAATTTACAAGTGTTTCATCTGTGCAACACTATTTCATAAACAGGCAATCAAGTCAAGTTTCCAGAAAATTGTAGAGAATACAAGTTTCACAGATAAAGATTTTAGTTTATAATTCCGAAAGAATTCAAACTACTTTTGTAAAAAAAATTATGAGCAATCAAACAACAGTTTCCGATTTATATCGTCGGGCATTAGCGATCAGAGCAGATAAACCGAACGCGTCTTATAAAGATATTAGTTCACAAATTGCGAGCGAAAATAGCGGAAAGCCTTTTCCAAATCCGGCGTTTATGACAATTCCCGAATTGGATATGATCGCACCGGAAGAAGATTGGACCGCGGGTTTGCCGATCGTTTTGCGTGGAATTCAAACTGAAAATTGGGACGAAGTTGCCCACGGAATAATCATCTCGCTCGAACAAGTTGAAAATTATCCGATAGAATCGGGCAGAGAAGACGCACCCGAAAAAGAATGGCGAAACCGTCGCAAGGGAATTGCGGAAGAAGAAGATAAAAATTTCAGCAAATGGCTTCCCGACGATCTGATGAATATCGCTAAGAAAAATGTGAAAAATTAATTTGTAGGCATTTATGAAAAAATATGTTTTCAATTTTCTATTTGCAATCGCTACCTTTTGTATCGGTTTTGTTTCAGTGAATATTTGCGTTAGAAATTTTCCCAAAAATAATGTTGTCAAAAACTATGGCGATTCAGATTTGGTCATATTCCAGAAATATAAAGAAGAGCAAAAATTAACTTTTGAATCTGACTTAGTTATAGCTTGCAATTATGATTTTTTGACCAAAATCTCCAATAAAACTATAAAATCATTTGATGGCGAAAGACTTAATTTACAGATGATGGAGTTTGAATCGAAAGACCTTATAATCAGAACATTTAAATCTGAAATTGCTAAAGCCGACAAAGTGTTGGAAATAAAACCAATTCTGGATTCACACGAAAATAAAATCGGCGAACAAGCAATTTTAGAATCTCGTGGAAAAGGAATAATTGTTACATACTACAACGATAATTTCTCTTTAAATAAAATAGAAGCCCCAACTCTCAAACACGCCAAAGCATATATTGAATCAGAAACCAAAAACATTTTGCAAAAAGATACTACATCAGATGATTTATTAGATTTAAAATGAAAGCAGTTTATGTAAAAGAATTTGGCAGAGCGGAAAATTTAGAGATCCGTGATGTCGAAAAACCTTCTATTTCTCAATCAAGTCAAGTTTTAGTAAATGTAAAAGCGGCGGCACTTAATCGTGCGGACATTTTGCAACGCAAAGGCTTTTATCCTGCACCAAAAGGTTATCCCGAAAGGATTTTAGGTTTGGAATTTGCGGGCGAAGTTGCGGAAATTGGCGACGAAGTTGAAGACTTCAAAATCGGCGACAGAGTTTTCGGCATCACAGCAGGTGGCGGACAAGCGGAATTTATTATCACAGACGAGAATCAACTTGCAAAAATTCCCGACAATTTAAATTGGACGGAAGCAGCGACAATTCCCGAAGCGTTTATCACGGCTCACGATGCGGTTTGGACACAAGGGAATTTGGGCGAAGGCGAAACTTTGCTAATTCACGCAGTCGGTTCGGGAGTTGGTTTGGCGGCGTTACAAATTGCAAAAGCAAAGGGCAATAAAGTAATCGGGACTTCTCGGACGCAGGATAAACTTGATGAGTGCAAAGAGTTTGGTTTGGATATTGCGATAAATACGGGTGAAAACTCTGAGTTTTCAAAAGAAATTGAAAATAGCCTTGATGTAATTTTAGATTTGGTCGGAGCGAGTTATTTTGAGCAAAACTTGAAAAGTCTTGCATTAAATGGTCGCTTGATCTTAGTCGGTTTAGTTGGTGGAAGAAAAGCCGAATTTGATATGGGAATGGCTTTGACGAAACGCTTAAAAATTATCGGAACAGTTCTACGTTCTCGCTCTGCAGAAGAAAAAGCATTGGCGACATCGAATTTTATTAGAGAAGTTTTGCCCTTGATCGAAGCGGGGAAAATTAAGCCGAATTTGGACAGAGTTTTTAATGTTGAAGATGTGCAAAAAGCTCACGAATATCTTGAATCTAATGAAAGTTTTGGGAAGGTAATTTTGGAGTTTTAAGAAGGCGAATTGATCACATAGGAACATAGCGAGTTCAGTTTTATATGTTTATATGTAATATTTACGTCAGACGGAATATTTTTTGAGTCTATAATAAATTCAATCAAATTTTTGACAAGAAATCCTGCTTCATAACCTTTTTGACCAATATGTTCATACCAGTATTTTATTGGCGGTTCTGATTATTTCTTGGATAATATAATCTTTTTTAACTTTCATAGAAAATAAAATCAGTGGTCAATTCTATTTCAACTGACCACTGACCGCAAACAACTGACAAATAAATTACATATGAATCGTCAAACCGTGAACACCTTCGGCGGCTTCCATCATTGATTCGGAAACTGTCGGGTGAGCATGGATTATTCTGCCTAGTTCGTCGGCTGTGGTTTCAAGTGCCATGGCGGTGACTGCTTCGGCTAATAATTCTGTCGCGTGTGGTCCGATGATGTGGACTCCGA
>JBGTHN010000415.1:0-7404 GCA_041746235.1 Pyrinomonadaceae bacterium
TCTTGACCGAAAAGTTCATACAGATACGAAAAAGCAGATGGATAAACATCAACGCGAATATTATTTGAATGAACAGATCAAAGCGATCCATAAAGAACTCGGTCGCAAAGACGAAAAGGCGGAACTTGAAGAATTAAAGAAAAAGATCGAAGAAGTCGGAATGAGCGAAGAAGCCAAGGAAAAGGCTTTGCAGGAATTGTCAAGACTCGAAGCAATGCCGCCGATGTCTGCCGAAAGCACAGTTGCACGAACTTATCTCGATTGGTTGATAAATGTCCCCTGGCAAAATCGTTCGGATGAGATCGAAGACCTAAGTGAAGCCGAAAGAGTTCTCGACGAAGATCATTACAGTCTTGAAAAAATCAAGGAACGAATTCTTGAATATCTTGCAGTTCGTCAATTGGTAAAAAATCCGAAAGGCACGATCCTGTGTTTTGTCGGTGCTCCCGGCGTTGGAAAAACATCTCTGGGGCAATCAATCGCACGGGCGACAGGCAGAGAATTTGTCCGTCTGGCACTTGGCGGAGTTCACGATGAAGCGGAAATTCGCGGACATCGCCGAACTTATATCGGTGCTTTGCCGGGACAGATCGTGCAGTTGATGAAACGTGCAAAAACGGTTAATCCCGTTATTTTGTTGGACGAAGTTGATAAACTCGGCAAAGATTTTCGCGGCGATCCATCGTCGGCTCTGCTCGAAGTTTTAGACCCCGAACAAAACAACACTTTTAGAGATCATTATTTGGATATTGACTATGATCTTTCAAATGTATTTTTTATCGCTACGGCAAATGTTTTGCATACGATTCCGCCCGCTTTGCAAGATCGTCTGGAAATTTTGCATCTGTCGGGATATACCGAAAGCGAAAAAAGAGAGATCGCCAAACGACATCTTATTCCGAAACAATGCGAAGGCAATGGAATGAGTTTGGAAAAAGTCGAATTCACGGAAGACGGAATTATTGAAATAATCCGCCATTACACACGCGAAGCAGGTGTCCGAAGTCTTGAAAGGGAAATCGGTTCGTGCTTTAGAAAAGTCGCCCGCAAATATGTCGTTAGCGAGCAAAATGAAAATTTCAAGGAAATTATCAACGCCGAAAAAGTTCGTGAACTTCTCGGCACGATCAAATTCCGCAAACAGGATATTGGTCGCAAGAGCGAAGTCGGTTTAGTAAATGGTTTAGCCTGGACGGAAGTTGGCGGAGACGTTTTGCAGATCGAAACAACGCTCGTGCAAGGACGTGGCGGAGTTCAATTAACCGGAAAACTCGGCGAAGTTATGCAGGAATCTGCACACGCCGCTTTGACCTGCGTTCGCACAAGAGCCGCCGAACTCGGCATCAATTACAAAGATTTCCGACGCAAAGATCTGCACGTCCACGTTCCCGAAGGTGCTATTCCAAAAGATGGTCCATCGGCGGGAATTACACTCGCAACGGCGATGGTTTCTGTTTTGACAGGCAAACCCGCACGACACGATGTGGCGATGACCGGCGAAATAACTCTGCGTGGAAAAGTTCTGCCGATCGGCGGATTAAAAGAAAAACTACTTGCCGCACACCGCTTCGGCATCAAGCATATAATCGTTTCAAAAGACAACGAAAAAGATCTAGCCGATGTCCCCGATGAAGTTTTGGGCGAGTTGACGATTCATTGTGTGGATATGATTGACGAAGTTTTGAAGATCGCTCTGGTAAATGAAACGGTAGAAGAAATTGATGTCAACACTCCGACGGTTTACACTGAAGGCACAAAGTCAAACGAAATTTCGGCGACTATTGAGTAATAGATGTTACGCGGGTTTAAATTCAGCCTGATTTATCAGGCTTTCGGCGAAGCCGATTTTAGCCACGTCATTTATGGCGTGGTTGCCGATTCGTCAAAAATTTGAGGGCGTTTTAACGTCCTTTTCTTTGCTTTAGCATTAAAATTGGACGGCTCAAGTCTTTTGCAAGGACGTTAAAACGCCCTTTGTCTTCTTGCTAATATGATTCCACGCCATAAATGACGTGGCTAAATACCCGCGAAACGCGGGAAGCCGCTTTAAAGCGGCTAAAAGAATAAACGCGTAAGGTTAGATAATTATGAGTAAAGCGGAATCAGCAGATTTAATATTAAAATTATACGAAACCCGCCGTGAAAGCGTATTGCGTGACGGCAGGCGTTGGTTTGCGACATTTTTTCCTGAGAGTGTTGAAGATATTTTGAATGTTCTGAAGGATGAGCAAAGCAGTGCGTATTTTAGAATGGTCATCAGTTATTGGGATATGGCGGCAGGTTTTGTTATTCACGGAGCGATTGATGAGGAAATGTTCAACGCTTCAAACGGCGAGCATATTCTTGTTTACAGTAAATTGTTTCCATACGTCAAAGAGTTGCGGGAATTATGGGATTCACAAAAATTTCTGGCTAATTTAGAAGAATTAATTATGCGTATGCCCGACGCGGAAAATCTGCTCAAAAAAAGACACGCCGCGATGAAAGAATGGATCGAAAGCAGTAAAAAAGCTGCGGGTTAGTTAAGGTCGGCACAAAAAGAAATTTAACCACAGATTTACACAGATGATTTGAAGGATCAGATAATTTTGGATTTATTTGTGTCCAACTTTTGCATCATCATTTACACTCTGATTCCTGCCTTTTATTTTTTACAACTTCAAATATCTCTTCGGCGAGAATATCGGGTTCAAATGGTTTTGTATGATACTTTTGAAAACCAACCTCAAATGCTTTTAGTTTATTGTCATTCGCCGTAAATGCACTTAGAGCGATTGCCGGAATCCCGTTAAAATCAGTTGAATTACGAACTTTTTTAAGAAGTGAATAACCATCTTCAATGGGCATTGCCAAATCTGAGACGATCACATCAAAATTATTTTCAAAATTATTCAATGCTTCCAAGGCAGTCTGAACAGACTCCGCACTAATTACCGATGCACCAATCTGTTCCAGAAACAATTCCAGAACATTTCTTGAATCTTCGTCATCTTCGACAACCAATATGTTTATGTTTTGCAAAATTCCATCATTGTTGCCGAAAATACTTTTATTTTCATTAGAGATATGTTGTTCGTTTGTTTCACTAAAATAGATCGGGAAGGTTACTGTAAATGTTGCACCTTTACCAATTCCTTCACTTTCAACCGAAATTGAACCCTGCTGTTTTTCAGTTAAAATTCTAGCGATTGAAAGCCCTAAACCGAGACCGCTTTTTTCGCGTGTGGTTTTATTATCGCCTTGTGCGAAGGGATTAAAGATATTTGGCAAATCTTTTTCGCTGATTCCCTGACCGGTATCTTTGACCGATACAAAAACCTGATCATCATCTGCAAATAGATCTACTGTTATCTCGTCATTTTCCTCTGTAAATTTGATTGAATTTGTCAGCAAATTTATAAATATCTGTTGAAGACGGACGAGGTCGCCGTAAATTTCAACATTTTCGCTGTTATATGTGAATTTCAGATCAATCCCTTTTTCTTGAGCGTTTGGATGATGTGAACTGATCGCTTGTTTGACGACTTCAAACAGATTCACATTATGAAGTTCAAGTTTCATTTTACCCGAAGTTACGCGGGCTGAATCAACCAGGTCTTCGATCAATTTAGCTTGCGATCGGGCACTTCGTGCAATTGTTTCGATCGCTTTGTGTTGAGTTTCTTCGTCAACTTTCTTTTTGGATAAAATTTGTGTCCAACCGAGTATGGAATTTAGCGGCGAGCGGAGTTCGTGTGATACCAATGCTAAAAAATAATCTTTGGCTTTATTTGCTTGGATGGCTTCATCTCTGGCTTTTCGTTCCATTTCATAGATCTTTTCAAGTTCTTCGTATGCCATTTTTTGATCCGTTATTCGCCGAACACTACCCATCATACTTAGTGCAAATGAATTCTCATCAAAAAAAGTTTTTCCTTTAGCTTCAACCCATTGAATATTTCCATCTGAATGTATGATTCGATATTCTACGTCATATTCTATTTCACGTTGTTGTGAATCAACTAATTTTTCCTCAACGTCTTTACGGTCATCCGGGTGAAGTGTGTTGAGAAAATGTTCAAAGGTCAGTATGTCGTATGGTGAAAGATTTAGCAGTTCGTTACAACGCGGAGTTGAGAATATCTCATCTTTTACCAAATCCCAGAACCACAAACCAATACCGGCATTTTCTGCCGCATATAAAAAATGCTCACTACGTTTTTTATAGAATTCGACTTCGTGAACCTTTGATGAAACATCGGTTGCACAAAAAAACAGGTCTTTTACAGAATCATTTTCATCCTTGTTGACTGATATATTTAATTCCAGATATAGGTTCTTATGTGCATTCACTCTGAATTGTATCGAAGCCCTTGAAAATCCTTTTTTCAAAGCCGTCTGTAAGACATTTCTTAAACTTTCAACATTTAACGAATCTGTTTGCCAAAAAACAAGATCCATAAAATCCTGTCCAATTAACAGGTTGGGTTCAATATCAATATTATCTAACAAGTTGCCTTCAATGCTTGTTAAAGTAAATTCTGCATTTGTAGTTCCATATAAAACGAACACGTTGTCGAGGAAAGTTTTTGTTTGAGTGAATTGTGTATGTTTCATAAATTCTCAGACCAATCTCTTAGTTAAAAAATATTAGCATTTATTTAATCGTTTGTGATAATAGAAAAAAAGACCTGTCTGGGAAATTAATTAAGGTCTTTTTTATCTAAGCTGGTCAACATTTATAAACTTCTTAAGTGAGTTAAGTGAGCTTTCTATCTGTAAGAAATCTGAAAATAAATACTACCAGAGCAAAAACCAATAAAAGATGTAAGATACCCCCAATACTTGTAGTCGTTATTCCAACTAACCACATTAATAATAATATAAATATAATTGTCCAAATCATTTCTCTTCTCCTAAATTTCTTTGTAGGCTAAATTTTACCTATCTTTATTAATTATTAATTATTATAACCAAATATCGTGCCAAACGAATTAAGTCGTTGCTTTCATAAGAGTTACTTGTAATTGCTTTAATATATAAATGGTTTGAATAGCAGATTCAGTATTATTTTGATACGAGAAAATAATGATTACATTCATTTGATTGTGTTTTGTATCCATACACATTATATATCAATGTCGAATTAATGTTTATGATTGTAAGCTATTGCAAATAAACAGATTTACAAACAAATTACGGATAAAAATAATCTATGGAACACTCATTGCATATCTAACTATTTGTAGATTATCGAAAAATATAAAAGGAGAATTAATATGAATAACCATAGTGAAGAAGGAACGGCAGTAGCAAAGGCAAAAGAAAAATTAGAGGTAGTAGAAAAGAAATTTGATAAAACAAAAGAAAAAGTATCTGATAATTTATCAAATATGGCAGAGAAGATTCATGAAAAATCAGACACAGCTCAAGAGTTTCTTAGCCATAAAGTAGAAAATGCAGAAGATGTCCTCCGAAAAAAAACATACGAAGCCGGAGATGTTACACAACAAACATTGCAAAAAGCCAATGAATTAGGACATCGTGCAGCAAATGCAATAGATAGTTCATCTGAATACATTAGAAATTTTGATGTAAGCGAAGCAAAACAGTCAGTTCAAAATACTTTTCGTGAAAATCAGGTTATAGGAATTGCTATAGCGGGAACATTCGGATTATTACTTGGCTTGATTATCGGTAGCAAAAGAGCCAAATAAAAAAAAAGCATTAAGTTCCGGGGAGGTGCAACAAATTGGAAGGGGTGAGAGAAGGGGCTTGCCCTTTCCAATTTTTGTGCTTCAAAAGTAAAGCTTTGTTAGTGGTAAGCAGTGTGTGTTTGATAGAATCATAACTTATATAGAATCATAACTTATAAGGATAAAATAAGGATAAAATCAGATGAAAAAAAAAGCATTGGTAATAGATGATGATATTTCAACTTTGGATTTGATGCGTTTTCAGCTTGAATCCGAAAATTTTGATGTCGTTACGGTAGCAAACGGAACTAAAGGAATTAAATTTGTTGAGGAAGAAGATTTTGACATTATTTTAACCGATTTAAATATGCCCGGAATAGATGGCATTGAAATGGTAAAAAAATGTAAGGAAATCTCACCTGAAACGGAGATCATAATGATCACCGGAGATGGTTCGGCAACAAAAGCCGTCGAAGCTACAAAAGCAGGAGCATTTTATTATGTTGAAAAGCCGGTTGATCTAGAAGAGTTGATGCTTTTGATCGAAAAGGCAATCGAGCGTAAACAACAGAAAGCAGAGATCGAAGAACTTAGAGGGAATTTAACAAATGTTTCTTCTTACAAAGGAATTATCGGTGCAAGTAAATCTATGCAACAAATCTATCAGATGATAGACAGTGTTGCTGAATCTGATGCGAATATACTTGTTTTAGGTGAATCAGGCACAGGGAAAGAAATTATTGCCAACGCAATTCACTACAAAAGCCAAAGGGCAAAACATCCATTCGTAAAGATCAATTGTTCGGCATTACCAAAAGAATTGATCGAATCTCAATTATTCGGACACATCAAAGGAGCATTTACCGGGGCAAATAAGGATAAGGAAGGTTTGATAGGAAGGGCAAAAGGCGGAAGTTTGCTGCTTGATGAGATCGGGGAAATGCCACTTGATCTGCAACCAAAACTGTTGAGGGTTTTACAGGATAAAACTTATTATCGGGTTGGAAGTGAAACACCGAGAGAAGCGGATTTTCGTCTGATCTCAGCGACCAACCGAAATCCATTTGAAGCAATAAAAGAAGGAAGCATAAGGGAAGACCTGTATTATCGTATCAACACGATCGAAATACATATTCCGCCGCTTCGTGAACGTCTCGATGATGTGCCAATGTTAGCGGAGCATTTTTTAAGTGTTTATGCGGATAAATACAAAAGAGATATTACGGGATTTTCGGAAAGTGCCTATAATCAATTGTTAAATTATCATTGGCGTGGAAATGTCAGAGAGTTACAGCACGTAATTGAAAGATCGGTTCTGTTGACAAATAAAAACAAAATTGAGAACTTGAATATCGCTTCAAGTCCAAGTCCGGTTAGTATTCCGGTTAATTCTAATAATTTTGTAACAAATAATAATGACCAACCATTTATTGAAAAAAACAACAACCTAAATCATCAGAATTTTGATTCCGAAGAAGAATTTTTTACACATATCGGTCAACTTATCGTTGATAAAATTCCGAAGGATCGTGACGACGACGACGATGGGAAAAATGATGTTTTCAATTCAATCGAAAAGAGCGTGGTTTTAGCGGCTTTGAAAAAAACGGAAGGAAATAAGCAAGCCGCCGCAAATCTGCTCGGTCTATATCGCCCAAGATTATACGGTATGATCAAAAGGCATAAACTGAGCAAAGAAATTTAGTAACTTCAAAAGAAAGAGAAAAGT
>JBGTHN010000416.1:0-8285 GCA_041746235.1 Pyrinomonadaceae bacterium
GAAACGACGGGGATTTTGGGAAACCTGAATAGTGAACGAATAACTCATATTGCAGACCAAATTGAACGCGACGGGATTTATGTTTTTGAGAAAAAACTTCCAAAGGAAGTATGCGAAAGATTAAAGGAGTTTTCGATACAAATTTCCTGTGTTCCATTTCCCTCGCCGGAAAATCCTAAACTGAGCAATTCGTTACAACAATCTGATGATTATTATTTTCGGGAAGACCCAAGGCAACAGGTTGCTCCTACTTATCATTTTCAGGAACAAGATTTATTACAGCAATCGGATGTTCAAAATATAATTGCAGATGAATCTTTGATCGCTATTGTTCAAGAATACTTGCAGTGCCGTCCTATTTTAGACTTGACAACTATGTGGTGGAGTGTGGCATTTTCAAATGCCCATCTTTCCGAGGCTGCACAATTATTTCATTCCGACCAGGAAAAAATCAAGTTTCTTAAATTTTTCATTTACTTGACAGATGTAGATGAATCTAATGGTCCGCACTGTTATGTAAAAGGCTCTCATAAACGCCTTCCGAGTGAGCTTGTTGTCAAGAGATTTGAAAGAATGTCCGATTCGGAGGTTTCAAAGCATTATCCAGAAGATGAACAGCTTATAATACAAGGAAAACAGGGAACAATGTTTATCGCAGATACACGTGGACTTCACAAAGGAGTACCCTTAACCTCGGGCAACCGTCTTGTTCTACAACTGGAGTTTTCTAATAGTTTATATGGAGCAACATATCCAACACGAGAAATAAGAGTTCAATCTGATGTCTTAAAAAAACAAATGGATAATTACCCACGAATATATTCACGTTACGAAACCATTGAAGATAAATAAAAGTAATTCTCTATGAAATGTGGCTCAGGCTGCCGTTTAACATTTTCAGTTATTTCCGCACAAAAGTAATTTACTTATGCTTTTTAACTCTTTTAGTTTTTTTATCTTTTTTCCGGTCGTTACCGTCGCGTATTTCCTACTTCCGCACCGTTATCGATGGATGTTACTGCTGGCGGCAAGCTGTTACTTCTACATGGCTTTTATTCCGGTTTATATACTCATCCTCGTCGTTACGATTATTGTTGATTATGTAGCGGGTATATTGATCGAAGATTCAACCGGAAAGCGTCGGAAATTCTTTTTGGTTGCCAGTATAGTAGCTAATTTAGGAGTCTTGGCATTTTTCAAATACTTTAATTTCTTTAACACGAACATCGCTGAACTTTACAGTTTTTTAGGACTTCATTATCCGATCCAGAATTTATCAATAATTCTACCGATTGGACTTTCTTTTCATACCTTTCAATCAATTAGCTACACAATTGAAGTTTATCGTGGGCATCAAGAATCCGAAAGACATTTCGGAATTTTTGCTCTTTATGTTTTGTTTTATCCGCAACTCGTTGCCGGTCCGATTGAGCGACCGCAAAACATGCTGCCGCAGTTTCATAAAGAACACTATTTTGATTATGAACGAGTTACAAGCGGCTTAAAACTGATGACTTGGGGGCTTTTCAAAAAAGTTGTTATTGCTGATAGGCTTGCGGTAATTGTTAACGAAGTGTATAACAACCCTTCGGCTTACGAAGGACCGGCTTTGATTCTGGCAACATTTTGTTTTGCATATCAAATCTATTGCGATTTTTCCGGCTATACGGACATTGCCAGAGGTGCGGCTCAAGTTATGGGTTATGACTTGATGCTCAACTTTCGACAACCGTATTTCTCAAAATCCATCGCCGAATTCTGGAGTCGATGGCATATCTCACTTTCAACTTGGTTTAGAGATTATTTATACATCCCACTCGGCGGTAATCGCGTTTCAAAGATGCGTTGGCAAATAAACTTGGTCATTGTTTTTGCCATCAGCGGATTGTGGCACGGGGCGAGTTGGAACTTTGTGATTTGGGGTTTGCTCCACGGATTTTATCTTATTGCCTCGATTCAGTTAGGCGGTTTGTTGAGTAGGTTCGCAGAAAGCATCGGAATCGGTAAACTTCCGCGGCTTTATGCTGCAATACAAATCTTTATTACATTTGTGTTAGTGTGTTTTGCTTGGATTTTCTTTCGAGCGGCAACACTTCAGGATTCCATTTATGTAATCACTCATTTAACAACGGGCTTTGGTGATTTCTTTCAGCAGGTGTTGAGCGGGCAGATTATCACTCCGTTCACAAAGCAAATTATAGTAGTTGCGGGACCGGCTTTTGCGGCAATGGTTCTGTTGGAAATTGCACAATATGTTCAGTTGAGCGGTAGTATGAGGGAAAAAATCGCTGCTCGTCCGGTGTGGCAAAGATGGGCGGCTTATTATGGAATCGTTGCTTTTCTTGTAGTTTTTGGAATATGGTATGAAGAATCAGGTTCTCAGTTTATTTATTTTCAGTTCTAAACGTGAACGGATTTTTTATTGCATTTACTAACTGGCTTAAAGCTGTTTAATCGTTTATGAAAAAACTTTTTATCAATCTGGCTTTTATTTTAATACCCGTCGGCGTGGTGGTTTTGCTGCCGCTTGTCTTTTTATATTATTCGGGCGAATTGACTCCGATTGAAAAAGTGGCGGAATTGCTGGAAAACAAAGAAAAATTGGTTATATTCGGAACGGCTTACAGCGAATCGTATGTCCAACTGAAACTCATTTCAACCATCCGCCGCCAGCCGGAAGTCTTGGTTTTAGGCTCTTCCCGAACATTACAATTTCGTGATTATTTTTTCAGAGATGATGTAAAATTTTATAATGCGGGAAAAGGCATAGTCAGATTACGCGATTTTTCCGAGTTTTTGTCCAGAATACCAAAAGGCAGCGAACCGAAAACCCTGATTATCGGACTTGAACAAGACTTTTTTAATGACGCTTCCGAAGACCTTTCGATTCCTTACTCGCCGGACATTTATTCGGAAGAAACAAAGCCTTTGCAAATCTATCAAAAAGGCTGGAAGCATGTGTATATTGATTTGGTAAAGGGAAAGTTTTACGCGGAAAGTCAGTTTGATGCGATTAAAAAAGCGGAATCAAATTCAAGAATCGGCTTTAATGCAATAATCAACGACAACGGGCTAAGAAATGATGGTAGTCAGGTTTATGGAGCAGTAATTAAAAATCCCGATGACCCAAATCATCTTGATTATCAATATAGAGATACCTTTCAGAGGGTTGATACCGGCACTCGAAGATTTGAATACGGACAGCAAATTTCTCAGAGAGCTTTGAAAATATTAGACGACTTTTTATTATCTTGTCAAAACAGAGGCATCCACGTTGTCGCATTTACGCCGCCGTATGCTCCGGCAGTATATCAAAAGATGTTGTCTATGTCTGATAAATTTTCATATTTAGCTAAAATCGAACCGGCGGTTACACCGATTTTTGACCGTTACGGTTTTCAATTTTACGACGGTTCGGACGCTACCCGATTCGGAAGTTTTGATGCGGAAATGTTCGACGGTTTTCACGGTTCAGAAAAAACTTATCTGCGTTTGTATTTGGAAATGTTAAAGAAATCTCCGCAATTGCAAAAATTTTCTGAAGAATTGGAGTTACAAAACAAATTGGATAGTTCCAACAGCAATTTTATTATTAGAGAAAACCTTGAATAAATAGGAAAGAATTTATCTGTGAAAACTTTTATATCGAAAATATTATTTTTATTTAATTCCAAAGAGAAAGCATTGGCTCTGATCTTATTTTTTGCAATGCTCTTTGGTGCATTTCTCGAAGCAACCGGAATTGCTTTGATATTTCCTCTTATTGCATTAATCAGTAATCCTGCCGCCGTCGAGGAATATCAAGTTTTAACTTGGCTGTATGAAACCTTCGGTTTTGCCTCAAAAAACGATTTTTCGATTTGGATGATGGTTTTTCTGCTCGGGATTTATCTGTTCAAATATATCTATCTTAGTTTCCTGTATTATTACCAATATCGGTTTATTTTTGGCTCTCAGGCTTCGCTTTCGGTTCGGCTTCTCGAAGATTATCTTCATAGTCCATATCTATTCCACTTAGAACGTAACTCCGCCAACCTGCTGACTAACATTATTACAAATATCCCTAACGCTTTTAACGGCGTAATCATTCCACTTTTCGGTGTTATTGTTGAAGTTCTGGTCGTTAGTGCAATTTTGCTCGTTTTGGTAATCATATCGCCTGTTCCGACCATTGGCTCTGTAATAATTTTTAGTAGTGCGGGTATATTATTTTACTATTTCGTTAAAAAAAAATCGGTGAGGCTGTCCAAAATTCAGCAGGAAAACTTCGTTCAAATGACTAAATGGATAAATCAAGGATTAGGCGGAGTTAAAGAAGTGAAAGTTTTGGGACGCGAAAAATTTTTCCTAAATGAATATGCTAAAAATAGTTTTAGCGGTTGGCGAGCGTCGGGCTACATCAGGACTTTAGGCGACCTTTCCCGCTTGTTCATCGAGGGTTTGGTGATTATCTGCGTATTTTTAACGATAGGCGTAATGTTATGGCTCAAACAGGATATGCAGGTTTTGATTCCGACATTAGGTTTGTTTGCGGTCGCCTCGATTCGTTTAATGCCGTCAGTAAATCGTATTTTGTATGGAGTTACAAATATTCGTTATTTCAGCACATTTATTCACGAAGTTTATCAAGACTTAAAATACTTGGAAGATTATCCCAAAGTTAATTCTCCATCCTTATCCGAACCGCTAAATAGTGAATTGACTTTTGACAAATCAATTGAGTTGGAAAAGATTTGTTTTAGTTATCCCGGAACTGAAAAAGAAACACTAAAAAACATCAGCCTCACGATTCCGAAAGGCAGCACAATTGCTTTTATCGGAGCGTCGGGAGCAGGTAAAACCACATTGGTTGACGTAATTTTGGGTTTGCTCAACCAGACAAAAGGGCGTGTTCTGGTTGACGGAAAAGATGTGGGAAAAAACATTGATGTATGGCAGCGAAAAATCGGTTATATTCCACAACCAATTTATCTTTCCGATGATACAATTAAACGCAATATCGCTTTCGGCATTGATGAAAAAGATATTGATGAAAAGCAAATCTGGAATTCATTACAGGCAGCACAACTTGAAGAATTCGTGTCGAATCTACCGGACAGACTCGAAACGTATGTTGGAGAAAACGGAGTCAGTCTTTCCGGCGGACAGCGGCAGAGAATTGGTATTGCAAGAGCTTTATATCACAACCCGGAAATTTTGGTTTTGGATGAAGCAACTGCGGCTCTGGACAATGAAACCGAAAACGAAGTAACCAAAGCGATAGAAGCATTAGGCGGAACAAGAACGGTTATTGCTATTGCTCACCGGCTTACAACAGTTAAAAATTTCGACTGTCTTTTTTTGATGAAAGATGGGAAAATTGTTGATTCGGCTGATTATGAAACTTTATTACAACGCAATCCTGATTTTCGCAAAATGGTTGACCCGACAATTGCTCAAAGCGAATCCGCCTTTTTATCTTGATTTGAAATAAATTTAATTCAACCAACTTTTTAGAAGCGTATTATGACATCTAAACTCAACATTTTATTTCCTGTTGAAACAATCAATCGAGAATTGGATTTTCGTTTATTTCTCGCCTGTCTGTGTGTAAATCGAAAGAATCGCATTTTTGTCGGACAATCCGGTGCTATCAATCGGTTAGTTCCGCAAATGCGTGGCGGTATCTACTTAGGTAAAGACATTTTCACGGGTGAACCGTTTCCGAGAGTGGATATTTCAAATTATATCCTTTTAAAGCAGCAGCAATTTAAGTTTATTCAACTTGGTGAAGAAGGAATTCCATTTGTTGGAGATGAGAAATCTTGGCGTGAGGCTCTGAAAATAGAATTAAATCCGAATTATCTTTGTGAGGATGATTATGTCTGTACTTGGGGAGAATTTCAGTCAGACTTTTATAAATCAAGACAGCCTGCCTGTCAAAATAATATTTATCCGACCGGACATCCGAGATTTGATTTGTATAAACCGTCTTACCGTTCCTTCTTTGCAGCAGATGCAAATAAGATACGTGAAAAATACGGGGAATTTATATTAATCAATACAAACTTATCTTATGCCAATAACAGCTTGGGTTTAGTTGATATTTTCTCGACACGCCACGGATATGTCCCGACAAATTACGAAGCACGCACCAAAGTTATTGAAAATTGGGGATATTCATCAAATGTTTTGATTGATTTTGTAAAACTTATCAATCGTTTAAGTAAGGAATTCCCGGAAGAGAAATTTATAATCAGACCTCATCCCGGAGAAGATTGGTCTTTTTATCAAAATATATTTAATCAAGTAGAAAATGTTTTAGTAGTTCACGAAGGCAGTGTCGCTCAATGGTTATTGGCGTGTAAGCTAATGATTCACGACGGCTGCACTACTGCAATCGAAGCATTTCTAAGCGGCACACCTATAATCAACTTCAAACCGGTTTCCAGCGAAAAGCATAATATTTTTATTCCTAATAGTCTCGGAACAAAATGTTTTACGGACGATGAAGTAATAGACAGTATAAAAATGATTTTATCCGATAAAAAAGATGCTCTGAAACAAAAAGACTCGCTCGATTCTATGGTTCCGAAATTGATGGCAAACTTTAAGCAGGATTGCTTTCAAAGCGTTACAAATCTCATTAAAAAGGTCGAATCAAAAATACATAACGAGAAAACACCGATTATTTGGAATAAACAACGCTCTTTATGGCAAGAACGAACACGAACATCGTTGGTTGATACTTATCTTACAATCAGTCCTCTGTTCGGAAATCCTAAAGACAACGCCCGACGAAGCTATCGGCAACAACAATTTTACGGTTTCAGCAAAAAAAGTATTGATTCTCGGATGAATCGCATTCAAAACATTTTAGATACAAAGGTTGATTACAAAATATTCGGAAAAAATCTTTTATTAATTGAGCTAAAATAAGCGTTTATGAAAGGCTGATTTTTCAACGGCTAATCTGTCAAATATACAAATGAAATACTACAAAATAAAAGAGAAAATTAAGAAGGCATATCTAAAACTTCCGTTACAAGGTGTGTTTTCAATAGTTAAACAAATAAAAAAGCCTAGTAAAAAATTATATTGGTATCTACGTTTTCGCGGAGATTTTGCCGTTGCTGTTGACAATTCACATTCGTTTCGTTTAAGAAGCTACGGTTCGAGCATCGAAAATAGTATTTTTTGGGCGGGATTAACCGGCGAATGGGAAGCGGCTTCCGTAAAATTATGGATTAAATTAGCCGAAGAATCAGATGTGGTTTTCGATGTCGGAGCTAATAACGGGATTTATGCCCTTGTTGCCAAAGCCGTCAATTCTAAAGCGAAAGTTTATGCTTTTGAGCCGATTGACCGCATTTTTGATAAACTCGTAGAAAATAATCAGCTTAATAACTATGACATAATTTGTAAGAAATGTGCCGTTTCTAATCAAGACGGAACTGCCGTAATATATGACATTCAGCACGAAAATAGTTATTCATCATCATTTAACGTCGATTTTGCCGAAGAAAGAGGCGAAGAGGTAACTCCGATTTCAATAGAAACCACGCGGTTAGATACGTTTATCGAACAAAATAATCTGGAAAAGGTAGATTTAATTAAAATAGATGTTGAAACTTTTGAGCCGGAAGTTTTAGAAGGGTTAGGCGAGTATTTAAAGAAATTTAAACCGACTTTACTAATCGAAATTCTAAGAAATGATATTGCCCGAAAAATCGAGGAATTAGTAAGCGGCAAAGGATATTTGTATTTTGATATAAATGACGATAGCGGTTCGATAAAGAAAGTTGAGCGATTAACAAAAAGCAGTTCTTTTAATTACTTGATTTGCACTGAGGATGCGGCTCGTCGAATAAATATTTACTGAAATTTAGAACGTCATTATGCCGCATAAAATTTTACATCTTATTAGTTCACCCTACGTATTAGGCGGAGCGGAAAAACTTCTGCTCGATATGGCTGAGTTCTACGATGACGAAAAGTTTTCGATTTATTATTGCAATCTGTTCGGCTTACACGGGGAAAAAGATTTTTTTACTGAATCGCTAATTGAAAATGATCTGCCGACATTTAATGTTTCAGGGCATCGCTTGCATAATATTCCCTCAATTATTTCCCAACTACGCAATCTAATTAAAAGTGAAAATATTGATATTGTGCAAACGCATCTCGTTCATGCTTCGCTCGTCGGCGGCATCGTCGGGAAATTGTCGGCAAATCATAAAACGATAATCACTCAGCACTATACGCAAAAAGCCATCAACAAATTTCTTCCAAAAAAAATTGACCGT
>JBGTHN010000417.1:0-2062 GCA_041746235.1 Pyrinomonadaceae bacterium
TTATGCTGAAAAAAATATGTCTTTTGATAATTGCCTTGATTGTTTTGTCTCTACCGGCATTTGCCCAAAATGAGCAAATTGCCAGTATTTATCACGATGTTCATAAAATTCAATCTAAAATATTGAACGAAGAACGAAGCATCTGGATTCGAGTTCCGCTGTTTTATCAACAAACGACAGAAAAATTCCCCGTCGTATATATGCTTGATGGACACGCTCCACAACCTTCGATGATGGCTGGAATCATTGAACAACAGGCGTGGGGCGAAAAGATGCCGGAAATGATTCTTGTCAGTATTCAAAATACAAATCGTTCGCGTGATCTGACACCAACCAATGACGGCAAAGGCGGAAGAGTCGGCGGCGGAGATAAATTTTTGCAGTTCATCGAAAAAGAAGTTATGCCTTTGGTTGAAAAAAATTATCGCACACAACCTTTCAAGATATTTGCGGGACATTCGCTCGGTGGATTAACAGTGGTTTATTCATTCGTTTCCAGACCTGATCTCTTTAACGCATATATCGCCGCCAGTCCTGTTCTCGGTTACGACAATAATTACGTGATAAAAGAAGCCGAAAATTTATTCAAACAGAAAAAAGATTTTAACAAAATTATGTTTCTTGGAATTGGCGACGAACCGGAATATAAAGATGGTTGGAAAAAGTTTCAAAGTTTATTAAAAGATGAAAAACTAAAAGGCTTTGATTACGAATTTCGTGAATTCCCCGAAGAAGATCATTCATCAGTCATTTTGCGTTCTTATTATTGGGGTTTGCGGAAAGTTTTCGATGGTTGGTCGCCAAAAAACTTAAGCACGGTTGCAGATTTAGAAAGCCATTATAAAAAACTTTCAAAAAAATATGGCTATGAAATTTTGATTCCCGAAGAAACTCTCAATCGAATCGGTTATCAATTTCTGCAAGTTGGAAATTTTCAGAATGCGATCAACACCTTCAAGAAAAATGTAGAAAATTACCCGAATTCAGCAAATGTTTATGACAGTTTGGGCGAAGCATATGAGAAAAGCGGTTCGATGAAACAGGCAAAAGAAAATTATGAAAAAGCTCTGAACTTAGCCAAACAAAAGGGCGATGAAAGACTTGCTCAAGTCTTCAAAGCAAATTTAGATCGAGTTTCGGCAAAAATAAATTGATGATTTTTTGATTAATTTGGAAATTCGGCAAATCTGATTTTGAATTTCACCGTAAAAGTCGTTCCATATTCCTTATTCGATTTAACCGAAACTTCTCCGTTGTGCGATTCGACAATTTGTTTGACGACATATAGACCCAATCCCAAACCACTCGAATTCGCTTTCTTTCTCGCTCCACGCCAAAATGGTGTAAACAGATTTTTCATCACATCTTCGGCAATCAAACTGCCCTGATTGTTGACTTGAAGAATTACTTCCCCGCAGTCTTCTATTAAATCAACTTTTATAGGTTTTCTTATATCTCCATAACTGATCGCATTACTTAAAAGATTACTTAGAACCTGTCCGATTCTACCTTCATCCCACTCGCCCTGACAATTTCCTTGTGAGTAGAAATCAATTATTATCGTCGGATTAGCGGTCGTAAATTCATTGATAATTTGTTTACAAACATCATTCAGATCAATTTGTTTTCTTTCAATTAGAATTTTGTTTCCTTGCAAACTTTGCGTTGTATCAAGCAAATCCTCGATCAAATACTGCATACGTTTTGCAGTTTTCAAAATGGTATTGGCAAGTTCTGTTTTTTTATCGGACGAGATTTTATCAATTTTCTGGACGTTTGCCGCCATCACGATCGTATTCAGAGGACTTCGCAGATCATGTCCGAGAATACTCATAAATCTAGCTTTCGATTCATTAGATTGTTCGGAAAGTTTCAAAGCCTCTGTTTTTTCGCGTGATCGTTCCTCAAATTCCAATTCATAAGCAATTAAAGTTCCAAACAATTCAAATGTTTCAAGTATATCTTCAGACAGATCATTTGGTTTTGTGTCCAAGGCACATAAAGTGCCGATATAATCACCATTCAATTTAAAAAGCGGCACAGCAGCATAGCTTTCGATGCC
>JBGTHN010000418.1:0-5222 GCA_041746235.1 Pyrinomonadaceae bacterium
CAAGATAAACATTGTAAACAATTGTGCATCCGACTTCGACAGGTTCGCCCGAAAGTCTTGTGATTTCAAATTTTGATTTTAAAGCCGATTCTTCCGCTTCCAATTGTAAAAGCGGTGAACCGCTTTGTGCCTTGGCTGAAATTACATTTCCTTCTTTATCAATTTTTATTCGCACATAAACCGAACCGTTTATTTTTTTCTGTGTATCTTCGGTAGAAAAAGAAGGCTTTTCTAAATGAGTTGCTCTATAATTACAAACAGGTCCAGCGTGTCTTCTTTGTGAAAATGAATTTTGAGCGAATAAAAAACTAAACGCTAACAGAATTATAATTTTACGCATAAAGATTTAGACACCGATTTTATTATTTTGTTCCCGAATTCGTTGGACTGAATAAGACTTAATCTAAGATAATCAACTTTTTCCATTTATTATTAAATTTTGAGTTTGTCGTGTTTGCTTTCGTGCTGTCGCACTCATTGCAAGCGGGACGCTTGCGTTCCCGGCGGAATATCATTTTGTTCCTGAAATCCAACTAATCTGTTTTTGCTTGCGTCATATTCATTTGTCGCAAAAATATGTTAAAATTCGGTCAATTTTATTAATGACTTCGCTTGCTCCAAAATACAAATCAACGGTTGAAGAATGTATCGCCAGACTTATCTCGCGGGCAGAAGATTCGCGTGGCTTAAAATCGGATGATTTAGAGTTGCGAATCACGAAAGCGATCGAAAAATATATCTTGCGGGATGATGAAAATGCGGGACATGCTGAGATCAAAGAGTTTGTGGACTCGCTTCGGGCAGATGATCTTTGTTTGATAATCGCTTGCGAGAGCGGCGACGAAACGGCTTGGGGCGATATGGTTTTGAATTTTGATTCGTCTGTGAAATCTGCCGCTTATAAATTTGCGAAGAATAAGGAAGATGCAGAAGACCTTGCAAGTTCGATTTGGGCAGAGTTATACGGTCTAAGAGTTGATAAACAAGGAAACAAAAAAAGCAAACTCGCATATTATTCGGGCAAGGGAAGTCTGGCGGGTTGGTTAAGAGCGGTTACAAATCAGCTTGCAATTGATGAATTTCGCAAGATGAAACGAATTGTGCAGACGGAAGATGATAGAGAATTTGAAAATTTAGCACAAGAATCTTCGGAAAATGCCGATAACAGAATTGTCGTGTCTGCAACAGAAAACCCCGAAGATATTTACAGCGAAGCGGAAGCTCAAAAAGACATTGTTGAGGCGTTGCAAGCGGCAATTGCGAATTTGGGAGATGAAGACCGTTTGATGATGAAACTATATTATTTTGACGATTTGAAATTAAAAGACATCGCCAAAACATTCGGTTTTCACGAAGCGACTGCCAGCCGAAAACTTGTGCGTGTGCAAACGGAAATTCGTAAATCGGTCGAAAAAGGTTTGAATGAAAAACACGGATGGAATGAAACGGAAGTCAAAAAGTATTTATCGGAAACGGCAGAATCATTGGGGATGAATATCGAAAAAATGTTCACGACATTGATATTTTTGTTTTTTGTGCAAGAAGTAATTCAGGTCTTCGTTCTCTAAATGGTTTGGCAAAGAAGTTAAACCCAAAAAGACGTGAAACTTTTGAAGTTTTTGCGTAAGTAGTTTGAAAGTAAGAAATAGAACGCGGATAACGCGGATTTAATGAATTAACGCAGATTTTTTTTAGGAATGTAGGTTCTCCTTAAAATCAGCAAAACCCAATAAATAATCAGCGAAAATCCGTATGATCTGCGAAATTCGTGTTCTATAATTAAAAAAATCCAATATGGAATTTGAATTCGACAAAGAAATGGACTCTCTGCTTCGTCAAACGGCGAAAGGCGGAAATGTGTTTGCGGCGGAAAATCCGTCGGGCGAACATATTGACGCTGATGAGATTTCTATGTTTGCCGAAAGTGCTTTACCCGAAAAAACTAAACCTCGTGTTATGAAGCATTTGGCGGATTGCAATCGGTGTCGGACGATACTTTCAAATGTCATTGTATTAAATGCCGAAGCGGAAACTGAAGTTTCTGCCATTCCTGTTCAAGAAACAAAAGCGGAAACTGTTGTCGCTTCGACCGAACCGAATTGGTTTCAAAAATTATATTCGACCAAAAACTTAGCGTTCGGAATGGGAGCATTGGCGTTGGTTTTTGTGGTCGGAATCGGTTTTCTGGTTGTGCAAAATATGTCCGGTTTGCAGAGTGCAGATTTGGCACAGGCAAATACGAACAGTGCGGCGGCGGATAAAACAACTGCAAGCGAAAATGCTCCAACCGTTGATCAATCGGCGGAAAATTCAAACTCTACTTCGTTGGGCGAAGATTCAACGGTTGGAGATTCGACGATTGGAGATTCAACAGCAAATTCAACGGCAAATACTGCAACGGATTCTGGTGGTGATTTATCCGCACGAAGAGAATCTCAATCGGAAAGTAAAGAAAACGTGGCAGATGATGGTCTTGCAAAGCCGAAACCAGATGCTCCGGGGCGTGCGGATTTGAAACGTGAATCTCCGCAAGATAAAACTTCAATAAATGAAGGTGCAAATGAATCGAATATAGTAGGAAAAAATAAGGACGAAGGTGAAAAAGTCCGCACGGAATCTGATGATACATCGTCAGCAGATCAAGCCTCGCCACCACCGCCAGCATCTAAAAGTTCTTCACCCATAACTACAAGAAGCAGTGGTACTACACGAGCGAAAAAATCCAAAGATCGGGACGCTGAATCAGCGGAAGAAAGAAAATCTTCGGATAACAAATCAGGAAAACGCAGCATCAGCAGTAAAACATTCACTCGCAAAGGTCGTGTTTGGTATGATTCCGCATACAAAAACCAACGAACAACAAACGTCAGACGCAACACGAAACAATACCAAAAACTCGATTCGGGTTTGCGTTCGATCGGCAATCAATTAGACGGAACAGTTGTCGTGGTTTGGAAATCGAAGGCTTATCGGATTGATTAAAATTAGCAATTGCAAAAAAGGTGCAAAGTTCAAAATGCTTGAACTTTGCACCTTTTTTTGTATTAAAATAATTGCCTAAAATATTACTCGTAACCGTAAACAGGTTCGGAAGGAGCAGTCATTGAATATGCAAAAGTTATGTCTGAATAATAGTTTTTATAGTAACTTAGATTTCTGAGTTGAAACTTAGTATAAGCCGGATCCATTACTGTTAAAACAGTTGCAAGTCCATCAATTCCTGCCGAAGCAACTATTATATTCATATGAAATCCTTGAACCTTCGGCTCAAAATATCCAACCAAAACCGGACTTTTAACCAAAAACTTGTCTAATTTTGAGGCACTTAATTGATCGTTTTTCATAGATGTATAGGATAAATGCCATTTCGGATCATTAAAAAGTCTGAAAAGACCTGTTTCGGTTAATGCTCCATAATTGTCGCCTTCAGTTTTATTGGTCCAATTATTATACATAATTAAAATATCGCCGTAACTATATTCATAATTTCTAACTGCTTTGAGCCACCACGATAATGAAGCCGCCCAGCAACCATTGGGATCATCTCCCTGCGAAATAGGCGGCGTTGATAAATGCTTAAATGCCATAATTTTTTATAATCTCTCCTAGTATTAATCCCCTTTTGGACGCAAGAGTTAAATCTTTTTGCTAAAGGCTGATTAAATTTTAAAAAAGTTTAGGCACTTTTTAAGGAATAAAGTAAAATAAAAATATGAAAGCGATTTTTCTTTTGTGTGTAATATTTCTTTTTGTGGGATTGTCCAACTCTCAACCAGTCTGGCAATCGAATCTCGATTCGGATATTAAATTTTATCAAACGACCGATTTCGGCATATTGCTGGTCGGAACGGATAATTCCTTATACGGAATTGACGGCAAAACAGGACAGCGTTTGTGGCGTAGGAATCATAGAGGTTTGGATGAAACTTCGATCACGCCTGTTCCCGCAACCGATCTTGTTTTATTTACTTTGGACGAAGGCAACAAATCACGTCTCGAAGCGGTTGATCTTTTAACGGGGAATTCGATCTGGCGAAGCGATAAAGTCAAAGGCGATGTGATGCAACTTGCGGTTGAACCCGAACGCGATCTGTTAGCTGTCGTTTTGGTCAAAAAAGCCTTTGGCGAAATCGGCAAAGAATTGAAACGCGAACCGGTCATACATATTTTGCGTCTATCGAACGGCGACGAACTCTGGAAACATCAACTAAAATCGGACGTTGAAATGATGCCCGCACGTTTTGATAATGAAACGGGCGAAGTTCCGCACACGCTTGATAATTATCGTCCGCCGCTTATTTTGGACGGCAGATTATTTTTGTTTTACGAAGGTGTAACCAGTTACAACGCCGAAACGGGCGAGGCGAGAGAACGCGAAGAATTTACGATCAATGAAAATGCACTCGCTTTGACCGATGCCGATCCTGTTTTTGACGATAAAAACATATATATTTCGGGGCGTGGAAAGGTTCGTGCAATTGACCGCAAAAGCGGAAAAGTCGTCTGGAAAGCCAATGATCTCGGCGTTACGCCGGAAATGGCAGTTGTCGGAAATGTTTTGTATGTTCGCACGGGCGGACAATTTACGAGCATCAGAAACGGCGAGATAAAAAAACACGGACCGTTTGGAGTTTCGGCAATTGATACAAAAACAGGCGAAAGATTGTGGCGTTACAAAGGTGCGGACAAAGGTTTGACGAACTTTGTTTTTGCCGATGAAAAGACAATTTTGATTGCCGACAAAGATGATCTGATCTCGATAGATGCAAGGAACGGAGAACGGCTCAGAAAGTCCGCCCATAAAGTAAAAGACGCACAATTTGTTTTGATAAATGAAAAAAGCGAAGCGGTTGTCGGTGGAAAAGATACTTTATCGGCTTTTCAATTATCTGATCTAAAAAACGATGACGGAAAATTGCGTCCCGTCTGGACAGCAAAACACGATCCTCCCGCTCGTGGAGTTTTTCGGACACTCGCCGGAATCGCACTTCGGGCAACCGCACTTTATTTTCGTTACGGCGGTTTGGCGACTTCTGCTTTAAACATCGTTCGCGGTGCAAACATCGCCCGTTCTGCACTTTCGTTTCGCTGGTCGGGTTTGAAAACACGTTTTTCAGCATTTGATCTGACAACGATTGCGAGCAGTGCCGGACAAGATTATGTTGGTAACAGCATCAGAGTTTTCGGTATCGCCGCCCGAAATCCGAATATTCTGAACAACA
>JBGTHN010000419.1:0-4896 GCA_041746235.1 Pyrinomonadaceae bacterium
CTCGGCGCGTGGGCCTCGGCCCAAAGTGAGCCGCTTGATTCGGCAGAAACGCTTGCCATCAACGAACGGCAGGCACTATTCGAGCCACTTTCAAAACTCGTTACAAGGGTTCAAAGTGCCGCCGCTGTCGCCGTCAACGACGAACTTTTTTCCGACGATCTACGCACCGTCGCCCGCAAAATACAGGGCAGACGTGCCAAAGCAAAGATCAAAGACGATCCGTTAACGCCCGACATAGACGAATCAAAACAAAGCATTTCGGCTTCGCAAATGAGCTACAACAATCGCGTCGCAAACTTTTCGCAGTTCATCGCTTTGCTCAACACAAAGGGTTCATACGCCCCGAACGAAACCGAACTGCAGATCGGCACACTCGAAACATTACTCGCCGATATGCAGGCAAAAAACACTTCGGTAATCAACGCCGATGTCGCCGTCTCAAACGCCCGCATCGCCCGCGACAGAGAACTTTACAACAACGAAGAAGGCATCATCGCCCGTGCCAACCTCGTCAAAAATTACGTCAAATCCATCAAAGGCACTGACAGCCCCGAATACAAACAATTGACGGATTTGCAATTCCGAAAGGAATAAAAGGATCACAAAATTTTTCGAACCGGCAATATCGCTCTTGAATTTGGCGATAAACTAAAACTGTGTCAAATTCAGCAAACCATCGAAAAGGCTTCTTATGACCATTCCGAAGTCAAAACCACCGAAGAAAACGCAGGTTTCCCGATTAACTAAAAAAAAATGCTGTCGGTGAAAAAAAAACTATTTACTTTTTGTAGAACTTTATGTTATTTTGTTTTCTGTGGAATTAGTCTTAGTCTGGCATAGGTAAGACAGTTCTCCTTATTTATGGGTTAAGGCTTTCAAAGATGCTCGGTAACATCTTTGAAAGCCTTTTTATATTTGCCTTAAATTTGCTACTTACCCCTCAAATGTTCATTTTTCAACCGACAAACCTATTTTTCGCTCCGTAAATGTTGCAACAACCACCGGAAAAGGTAAATGTACCACCGTAAGAGATAAATGAACCACCGGAAAAGATGAAACAAGTGTCGGAAAAGGTATTTCTTACGTCGGAAGAGATATTTCTTGTGTCAGAAAAGGTATTTCTTGCATCGGAAAAGATGTTTCTTGTGTCAGAAAAAGTGTTTCTTGCGTCCGTCAAATATATTTTCGTAGGGGAATTATTATATTTTGAAGCAATTTAAACGTAAAAAAGAGCAAACATTTGCTTGCTCCTACGTGATTAAGTGTTTTGTTATTTGATCTACATACTTTTGCCGACTCTTTGCAGAAGCATCTCAAAACCTGTCTTGTCAACGGCTTTGATATAAGCATCTCTCGGTGTAACCAATCCTTTATTTACTAATTCCATCAAAGCATCGTTGAGCATTACCATTCCTTTGTTTTTGCCCGTCTGCATCGCCGAAGGAATTTGGAAGGTTTTGCCTTCGCGGATGAGATTAGAAACTGCGGGCGTAACGATCAAAACTTCCAACGCCGCAATTCGTCCGCCGCCGATCTTCGGTAAAAGCGTCTGAGCAATAACACCACGCAAAGATTCCGAAAGCATCACGCGGACTTGTTGTTGACGGTCGGCAGGAAATTGGTCAATGATCCGATCAACCGTCGAAGCCGCTGTCGTCGTGTGCAGAGTTCCGAAAACAAGGTGTCCCGTTTCTGCGGTTTCAATCGCAATCGAGATCGTCTCAAGATCACGCATTTCGCCAACGAGCAAAATGTCCGGGTCTTCACGAAGTGCCGCCCGCAGAGCGTCTTTAAATGAATCTGTATGATTGTGAACTTCGCGTTGATTGACCAGACACATTTGGTTTTCGTGCGTAAATTCGATCGGGTCTTCGATCGTAATAATGTGGTCTTCACGTGATTTATTGATCGAATCAACCATCGCACAAAGCGTCGTAGATTTACCCGAACCCGTCGGACCTGTAACGACTACCAAGCCTTTTGAGAGTTCGCATAAGTCCATAATCGCTTTGGATAAACCGAGTTTTTCCGCTGTCAAAATCTCCGAAGGAATGATACGAAATACTCCGCCCATTCCTTTTCTGTCCATAAAGATGTTCGCACGAAAACGTGCTAAACCTTTGATCTCATAAGCAAAATCCGTATCGTTTCGTTCCGCAAATTCCTCGATATTTTTCGGAGGCATAATTGATTGCAGAAGTTCCTTCATCGCTTCGGGCGAAAGATTCGGCATAGTCGCGTCGAGTTTTACCATCTTGCCGTCTTTACGAACCATCGGCGAAACTGAAACGCTCATATGCAGATCGGATGCTCCCATCCCAGCCATTTTGTGGAAAAGTGCATCCATTTTAGCTTTTGCTTGCGGATTGGCGGCAACGGGAACTGAAACTTTCGCCGGTTCAACAAAGGTCTGTGGAGGCGTTTGCGGAGCGGAGTATTCAACGACTTCCGGTGTGTATGAAGTCTGTGTTTGAACAGGATAATTTTCGACGATTGGTTCTGACATATTATTTATTGGTGCTGAAAATTCCGTCTGATATTGTGGTGTTGAGTTTTCCGCAAAATTTTGTTCGGTCGCAAAATTCTCTGTAAATGAGTTGTATTCCGGTGCCATTTCCTCCTGCTCATAATTAAACCTTTCGGGATCAGAAACAGATGGTTCTAATTCGACAGGTTCATAGGGAGTTGAATAAACTTCCGAGTTTGAAAAATTCTCAGAGTGGTTTTCCAATGTTTTCGAATCCTCTAAATATTCGATCTCAAATTCGCTTGTGCTTAAAACTTCTTCCGTCGGTTTTTCCTGCGGAACGAAATCATTCTTTTTCTGCGGTGGAGAATTGAGTTCGATGACAAGTTCCGTTTCTTCTTCATTTTGACTTGAAACCACGTCCAAATTTCCATTCGATTGAGCAGAACTTGGAGAATATGCTTCTTGCATTTCCACACTTTCCGAAGCCGTGCTTTGAAGTGCTTGTGATGTCGAATCACTCGGACTTATTGTTACATTAAATCCTGCGGGAGATTTTCTTACTAAAAAGTTAAAATCACCAAGGTTGTGCGGATGAACAAATTCCACCTGCGTATTGTTCGGCAATTGTTGTTTTACTTCGTGCGGAATAAGCGAAAAAACCATCATATTGATCTGAGCTCCCGGCAGAGGGGAATTTGATATTTCCGCATTTCCGTTTGTAGTAACTACATAAGGTTGTTTGTTCGGTTCAAGATGCAGTTCATAGCCGCACTTGGAAACTAGTTGTTGTAAATATTCGTTTAACTTGTCCATTTTTCGATTAGAGGGAATATAAGATGTGTTTAATAAAAGTGGGAGTTAATAGAATAATGGGAGAAATATTCCTACCCAAAAATAGACTAACACAGTTTAACGCTGTTTGTCATCTAAAATATTTAGTTGGTAAAAGTGAGAGTTAAAGATATTTTTATAATATGTGTGGGAAAAAGGATTTATTATTGGTCATACAGATACAATCCCAAACCAAATTTCGCCGCCGCACGTCGAAGTGCCATTGATTCGGCATTACTTGAAGAATCGCCATAAGTGTCTTTTTCTTCATCTTCTTGTCCGGTTGCTTCACGAAAAACAATTCCTTCAAGGCACGGAACAGAAAGGCGTATGACAATAATCAATTTCCCGCCGATAGAATTCATCGAACGAATTTCGTAATTCCAACCCGGTGCGTAATGATCGAGATATTTAATTGCATCGTGCCAGGCGATATAACCGATTTCTTTTCCGCCTTGTCGCCGAACTCTCAAATGTCTTTTCGCTACGGGTTTTGTCAAGTCTTTGACAATATCCTGAATCGAACGTAGTCCTGTTTGGCTATTGGTTTCTGTGAATTCGTTAGTTTCTTCAATTTCTTCGGATTTTAATACTGTTTCTGCCATTTGTTATTTTACCTTTTACCTTATGTATTGTTTCATCTATGAAACAATACCATTACAACTAATCTAAATCAAATGAATCTGAACCAATTGCTAAATGTGATTCTTTCTTTCAGCCAGAGACTTTTCAACTCGTCGGTAATAATTGGTAACTGTTTGTAGATCGGCATTTGCTTTAACGGTTTTTTCGGCTAATTCAAAAATTAATTTTGCTTGAGTTTGTATCAATTCGTGGCGTTCTTTTCGTTCATCTTCAAAGGGAAGTTCTACATTCAACATACTCAAAATATTTATGGAATTGAGTTGGCGAAGAATAACCGCAACATTTCCACCTGCATTTTGACGAATTTGATTAAAGGCAAGATCAAAAAAGTCCTCAAAACGCTGTTCTTCAAATAAGAGTCGCAATTTTCCGTCCGAAAAAAAATGTGAAGGACACGAAGGACGTTTTGCCAGACAAACCATAATCGAAGTCAGATAATCAACACAGGTAACCGCAGTAGTTGTATCATTTATCGAAGGCGAAAGAGCTTTCAAAGCAATATCAACAATTTGCCGCAGACCAAAAGCAACATCTCCTTCAACAGTTCGGAAATTGCCAATATCATAAGTATTTCGCAACGATTGGGTAAGTTCTTCATCGAGTTCAAAATTGGAATCATCAGTATAAACTTGCAAGATCGGCAAAGTTTCAATAGTAAATTGCCCGATGCGTCTTTGCATTTTCAAGACGAGATTATGTTCGTTGCCTAATCTGATAAGTTCTGCTATATCCACATTTTGCACATAACCGGATTCGTGTGCTCTAACCTTCAAATAATCTTTTTTGGCAATGAGCTTTTTAGTCTTACCGTCAATTTCGTGAGTTTCCTGTTTGTTGGGAAAATTCGCTTTTATCTCTTTTGTAGTTATTACAGCGATCTGCGAAATAATGCTTGTTGCCTGAATTGAGATTGCAACGTGATGAATAAAATAGATCAAACATCCAACGCC
>JBGTHN010000420.1:0-5085 GCA_041746235.1 Pyrinomonadaceae bacterium
GATTGGATAGATGAATATTCGGAATCGCATCAAAATCCGATAAATAAATTAATGCACACGATCGGCATTCCGATGATCGCCATTTCGATCTTGCTTATTCCGATGTGTCTTTTTGTTCCGGGTTTTTGGATTATTCCTCTGGCACTTTTTGCTATTGGTTGGATTCTTCAATTTATCGGACATTATTTTGAAGGAAAACCGCCGGAATTCTTAAAAGATTATCGTTTTTTATTTGTCGGACTTCGTTGGTGGTTTAAGAAAATTCTCGGAATAGATTTGAGTAAGGAATAATAATAATCCAGACCAATTCTACTTTGTCAGATTAAAAATATGAGAAATATTTGCCGCAGATTAGTGATTCGCAACTAATTTTCCTTTTCCCTCATTTTAGGCTCAACTACAAAATCCACATCAAAATCTTCGGTCAATTTCGGCACACGAAGCCAAAGAGCATATTGGCTTAATGCACGGCAAACGCCTTGCGGTTCATCATAACTGACCGTCAAAACATATTGTTTCTTGGAATTATCTTTGATGAAATTATGTTTAAGTCCGATAGGCATTCGACAATATCCCGAGTTTATCTCCATTCCGATATAAGAATATTTTTCAAACTCTAAGTTTTCGGCATATTCTGTGCAACTTTGTGTTTGTGCGTCGTTGCGTATGTTTTGCAGATAAGATTCTCTATCTTTAATAACAAACTTCTTTTGACGATACATCTGAATACAACCTTTCAGATCAACTTGTTCAGATTCAATAAACTCACTATATTTAACCGCAGGTGCTTTAGAAACATTTGTTGTCAAACCAAAATGGATAAAGTCATTTTCTCTTTTATCAATCAATCTTTCTTCAAATTCAACTTGAAAATCCGACGGAATTTTGTCAATTACCAGCCAACATTGAAACGAACCTCCCGCACGGCATCTGCCCCAATAATTGTTTATTACAACCTTGTAGATTTTAGTTTCGTCATTGCGAAAGACTTTAGCATCCGCTTTGATAAAACAATCGCCGCCAACTTTATAACTTATTAGACTATGTTTGGCGAAATCTACATTTAACAATTTCGTATATGAGCATTTTTCATCTTTTATGATTTCATTCAATGTTTGTTCGTCAACAATTTTATTTTCAACTCCATAACAGCGAAAATGTCTTGAACCGATTCGTTGCAATACAGACACATCAATCTCATTAGCATATTTTCCTCCAAAGGTTTTTGTGTCTTTCGGCTCTTGAGCCTTGATAATAAATGATGTCAATAAAAAGAAGACAAATAAGATCAATAGTTGAGAAATACTTAACCCGAAGTTTTTTTGCAATTTCATATTTTTTGCTCCTTGTTAAATAAAATGGATAGATACAAATTTTTAAGTAGCTTTTCTTGTTGGCATTTAAATAAATATAGCAAAAACTTCGTTGGAAAAAACAAAGCCTTTTCGCGTCAGCCTTAAAATATCTTTATCAAATACGATCAAACCCGATTCTTCAAAACGCTCCAAATCTTCAGCAAATTTTGCTTTCAAATCTACGCCGAATCTTACTTCATATTCACGCAGATTCAAACCTTTTTTTAATCTTAAACTTAGAAACGCAAACTCACTCGAAAGTTGCTTTTCACTAAGTTTTTCCGTTTCAACAATCGGCGTTTTTTCATTTTCAAGCAGCGAAACATAATTGTTTGTATCACGTTCATTTGACCAGCGTTTATTAATCCCATCAAAAGAATGTGCGGACACTCCAAAACCGAAAACAGGTTCGCACAACCAATATTTGTTGTTGTGTTTTGATTCAAAATTGGGTTTAGAAAAGTTAGAAATTTCATATTGCTCAAAACCTTTCGCCGCAACTTTTTCGATCATCAATTCATACATTTCGCCCGCCAAATCTTCGTCGGGCGTTGGTTGTCTGTTTGAGCGAATCTGTTCCGCAAGCGGCGTTCCTTCGTGAATCTCAAGCAAATAAAGCGAAAGATGTTCGGGATTCATTTTCAACGCTTCATCTAAATTCTTTTCCCAATCTTTAAGCGTTTGATTCGGCAAACCGCCGATCAGATCAAACGAAATATTTTCAAATTTCGCCTTTCGCAAAAGTTCAAAAGTGTTTCTCGCATCATTCGCATCGTGTCCTCTCGCAAGAATTTTTAACGCTCGATCATCAAAAGTTTGCACACCAAAACTCGCTCGATTTACACCCAAAGATTTGAAATCCAACAACTTCTCAAGCGAAACCGTCGCCGGATTCATCTCAAGCGTGAATTCGATATTTTTATCAATATCAAATTTTTCGTGAATCGTCCCAAGAATTTTTTCAAGCTGTTTTGCCGAAAGAAGCGAAGGCGTTCCGCCGCCGAAATAGATCGTTTCAACCGAATTTTGAATTTTGAATTTTGAATTTTGAATTTCCGAACAAAGTGAGGAAACATAGCGTTCAACCGCATCATTGTTCCGATAAACATCAGTTGCAAAATCGCAGTAAGAACAACGCGATTTGCAGAAAGGTATGTGTATGTAAATTCCTGCTTTCATAGATAAAAAAAATGAACACAACAAGTTTAGAGTGTCGTGTTCATTCGTGCAATTTGTGTAATTCGTGGCTTAATTTTCTAATTGCTCTTCAAGCGAATTTTTCCAGACTTTCTGCAATTCGGAAACTTCCGTGTTTATCACTTCTTCGCCATTGATTTTGATTTTCAAATCTTCGCCCGTAACTTTTCCGATAATTTCAAACGGGCAATTTCCAATGATTTCTTTTACTTTACCAAGACTGTTTTCAGCAAAAGTTACTAAAATTCGTGAAGGTGATTCGCTGAAAAGTTGTGTGGTTGCATCTAAGTTTTCGTCATTTAATTCAACTTCTGCACCGTTTGATTGATTATTTAGAGATGAAATACAATTTTCGGCGAGTGCAACGGCAAGTCCTCCATCGGAACAATCGTGAGCGGAATTTATAAGTTGTTTATCAATTAAATTCAAACAAGTGTCTTGGACTTTTTTCTCTAAATTTAAATCAATCTTGGGAACTTCGCCGATCTCGATGAGTTCGTTTGTTGTGTAACCTAAGATTGTTTGAGCATATTCGCTGACCGATAAATCATCGTTTGTTATCCCAAAAAGTGCGATTAGATCGCCTTCATTTTTGAAACCTTGCGTGATAATTTTTCGTGCGTCTTCGATGAGTCCGACCATTCCAATCGTTGGTGTCGGCAAAACTCCGTCGCCGTCGGTTTCGTTGTAAAATGAAACATTTCCCGAAATGACGGGCGTTTCAAATATTTCACAAGCCTCTTTTATTCCGTCAATCGTTTCGGAAAATGCCCACATAATTTTTGGACGTTCGGGCGAAGCAAAATTTAAGCAATTTGTTACAGCAATTGGTTTTCCGCCAACACAGACGTTATTTCGAGCCGCTTCCGCAACCGTTAATTTTGCACCTTCTTTCGGATTAACCGCAGAAAATCTACCGTTGCCGTCTAGACACATCGAAACTGCCCGACGTGTTTCTTTCACACGAACAACCGCCGCATCCGCACCCGGCAAAACTGCCGTATTCGTGCGAACCATGTGATCGTATTGCTCATAAACAAAATGTTTCGAGCAAATATTTGGCGAAGCGAGAAGCATTTTTAATGCTTCATTTTGGTCTTCGGTCTTCGGTTTTCGGTCTTCGACTTTGGACTCTGGACTTTGGACTTTGGACTCCGGCTTCGCCATCGGGCGATTATAAAGCGGTGCAGATTCAGTCAATTTATCAACCGGCAGATCAGCCATCAATTCGCCGTGATGATAGATTTTTAAACGATTTCCTTCGACGACTTTTCCAATCACGACCGCGTCCAAATCCCATTTGTTGAAAATCTCGACAAGTTCTTTTTCGCGTCCTTTTTTGGCGACAATGAGCATACGTTCCTGCGATTCGCTTAGAAGCATTTCGTAAGCGGTCATTTCAGTTTCACGTTGCGGAACAAGCGTTAGATCAAGGTCTAAACCATTTCCCGCACGATCTGCCATTTCAACGGAAGATGATGTAAGACCAGCCGCTCCCATATCTTGAATACCTTCAATCGCACCCGAACGCATTGCTTCAAGACACGCTTCGAGAAGTAATTTTTCAAGGAATGGATCGCCAACTTGAACCGTCGGACGTTTTTCTAATGCTTCATCATCAAACTCCGCCGAAGCCATCGTCGCACCGTGAATTCCATCGCGTCCTGTTTTTGCTCCGACATACATCACAGGATTTCCAATGCCGGATGCTTTACCAAAAAAGATTTGGTCTTCACGAACAATTCCGAGTGCGAAAGCATTTACCAACGGATTCAAATTATATGCTTCATCAAAAACAACTTCACCACCGATCGTCGGGACACCGAAACAATTATGTGTAATTATTCCGCCACTAGTTACAAAATTGTGCGTATCTTCAACTTCTATGTCATAGACCGAAACATTCTCTTGAATCTCTTCTATATTAGTAATTTTTACAGTCGCAAAACCTTTTTTCTGCTTATGTCTTGGAAAACTGTAAATAGAACCTTCCACTTTACCTAAAACATTTTGCAATTTTTTATTTTTGGATTCAGAAAACCAGGTTTTGATTTTTTTCAAACTTTGATAATCTCCGATTTCCAAATAAAAAACCTTTTGACATTGAACTTCCCGACCTTCAATAATTGCCTTTCGTTTTGGTTTTGTGTGTATTGAAGGAACAATTTCTCTTGATTGTAACTGAATTAAAACCTGTTCAAATAAGGTCTCGCTGACCGTTGCCCAAGTCATTTTTTGATGGCTTTTTTTTGGGTAATAAACTAAACTCCCATCGCCACGAAACAATCCTTTCAAAAGTTCATCAATTATTTCTTCTGATTGATTTTCTATAATTTGCGGAATGGCTTTATTATAAGCATTTGAGCCGATTTGTAGGACTTCACGAAATAAAACACCTAAAAACCAGGACGAAAGCCAGATTGATTTAGTGCTTTCATTCTCACGAATTGAATATCTTATTTCGTATTTATCTAAAAGTTGACATAAGTCTTTAACATATTCAGCATCATTTTTACTCTTGCCGAATACCCAA
>JBGTHN010000421.1:0-6303 GCA_041746235.1 Pyrinomonadaceae bacterium
TATGCCATCCCAAATAACATACGCCAAATACGCAACAACAATCAGCCAATCAAGCCATCTCATAAGTTTTTATATTTAAGCAATTTGGGGAGAGATTTACAAAGATATAACGGATAAGGGCAAAAAATGTTTAGAAATAAAATCTCGCAAAATAATAAAGAATCGGTGCATTAAATAACAAACTGTCCAATCTATCGAGCAAACCGCCGTGTCCGGGTAGGATATTTGCCGCATCTTTTGTTTTTGAACCGCGTTTCATCGCACTTTCTGCTAAATCTCCGCCGACTCCGATCAATGCCATAAATATTGCCAAAGGAATCGAAACTTTATATGGCAATTCGGGGAAAAATAAAAGTGTCGAAAGTGCCGCAAAACCTATCGCTAGCAAAATGCCGCCGATAAAACCTTCCCACGTTTTGTTCGGAGAAATCTTTGGCACAAGTTTGCGTTTGCCAATGGCTTTGCCGATAAAATATGCTCCGGTGTCAGAACCCATTGTTACTAGAAAGAAATATAAAAGCAGTTTCGACGAAAGATTCGGCACGATTGTTTCTTCAAAACCTACTCGCATCGAAACAAGAAATCCACCCATAAACGCAATATAAAAAACCCCCAAAAGTGTTACGCCAATGCCTGCAAGCATTTTTGAGAAATCTTTTTGAAAACGAAAAGTTTGAGAAATAAGCAGAAAGATCAAAAAACCAAAGATCGTTAAAAACAATAATTCGGGAGCCTTTGCGGGTGCGTCAAATACAAATGCGACAAAAAATGCGGATGAAAATAAGTATGCGATCGAAGCATCGGCTTTGAGTTCGAGCTTTTTCGTCAGCGTAAAAAACTCGAATAAACCCGCAGTTATTGCCAAAGCTACCAAAATAACAAACAACCATTTCGCCTGTTCAAATTGTGGAATAAGCATTGGCAAAATGATCGATAAGATCAAGATAGGCAAAGCAATTGCGGCTGTTAAAAGGCGTGTTTTCATATAATGTTGAATGATTCTGAGATTTTACCAACAAACCTCAATTAAATTTTCGATCAATTTTTTACTACTTTTTGATTTTATGATTTCGTTCCGACCAAACCGCTGGCACAACCAAAAAAGAAAGTTTTGTATTCTACTTCAAGACCCGTTTCGCTCAAAAATTCAGACATCTTAGAGCAATTTCCAAATTTTTCTGTATAAATGCCAAGCATTCTATAATTATCAGGATTCCCCAAAAATAAACTGCCAATGATAGGAATCAAACGCTTCAGGTAAAACATATAAAAAAACTGTAAAAACGAATTGGGAGGAACGGAAATCTCCAACAGAGAGAAAGTTCCATCACGTTTCAAAATTCGATTTATTTCAAATGCAAGTTTTTTATTTTGTTCATCGGAAAAAGTTTTTAATCCAAAACTGGAAATCACGCAATCAACCGAATTTGATTCGATTGAATTCTCCAACACATCTTCTTCCAACATCCGAACTTCGGCATTTTTCAAATTGCGTTCGTTTTCCTTTGAACGCCGACACATTTCCGAAGAAAAATCTAGAGCAATTAAACTTGTCCCACTGCTGATTTTTTTATCAATTAATCCCCAGCATTCACCCATTCCCGACATCAAATCGCAAAGAATCTTTTTATCTTTTAACTCAATTTGATTGACGCATTTTCTACGCCATAAAGTGCAAAAACCGAATGATGAAACAAGATTTGTCAGACCATAAGTTTTGGACATCTCATTAAAAAGACCTTTAACAAATTTGGGTTTGTAAATATCTTCTTCTTGCATCAAAAATTATTTTACACCGCCAAAACGTCGGTCACGTTTTTGAAATTCTAAAATTGCCTCGAAGATTTCCTTACGCCGAAAATCTGGAAAAAGCGTGTCGGTTACATAAATTTCGCTGTATGCGATCTGCCACAAAAGAAAGTTTGAAATTCGCATTTCGCCGCTTGTTCTAATAAGAAAATCAACTTCGGGCAAACCGTGTGTGTAGAGATTTTGTTCGATGTCTTCTTCGCTAAAATCTTCTATCGAACCACCATTTTCACTTATTTTCCTAAACGCTTTTTTACACGCTTCGACAATTTCCGCACGTCCGCCGTAGTTCAAAGCGACATTCAATTTCGTTCCCGTATTATTCGCAGTTTTTGCTTCGGCTTCGCGAATTTCTTTTTGAACTCCTTTGCCTAAACCATCAATTTTTCCGATTGCACGAAAGACTATTTTATTTTTATTAACTTCGTCTATCTCTTTGCGAATATAATACTTAAGCATCTTCATCAAACCCGTAACTTCATCTTCGGGACGCTTCCAATTCTCAGTTGAAAACGCATAAAGCGTAACCGCTTCGATCTCCAATCTCGCAAAAGTATCAAGTATCGCACGAACAGATTCCGCACCTTCTTTATGACCAAACAATCTCGGCTTTCCACGCATTTTCGCCCAACGTCCGTTGCCGTCCATAATAATCGCAACGTGATGGGGCAAACGAGACAGATCAATCTGCGAAAGCAAATTTGCTTCCTCAGAATCAGGTTTAATAATTTCGGCAAAGTTCTCGTGCATTTTTTATTCGTCCACAGATAAACACAGATGAACACAGATTTTTTCCTGATTTTATAATAACAAAATCCTCTTTCTTATCCGTGTTCATCTGTGTGAATCTGTGGATAATTTCTTCTCTTTGATCACAACAATTGAATTTTTATTTATTTTTCCGTAAATGTGCGGATAAACTTCATTATTTGTCGAAGGTTCATTAACCAGTTTTGAAGTTAAGTTATCTGTTTCAATTTCCATTATCAAAACTTTTTCTACACCTTGATAATACCTTCCCAAAACACCTTCAAGTTGCCCTTCAAAACTACAATGAATAAAGCCTTCCGTCGCTAAACTTTCCGCTTCATATAATTCTTCATCTTTAAATGTTTCCCAGACTTCGGGCAAAACAATATGGTAAATTTTCATTCTTTTTCTGATTCCGCAACAGATTTTTGTAATTCCAAAAACTTCTCTTTAACATAAGGATTTAAGTTTTCGGCAAAATCTTCGCTCAAATCTTTTATTTTTATAATTTCCTGCACATCTGCCAAATCCTTCAAACGGTGCGGTGCAGTCATTCCCGACGCTAATTTCAACTCAATAAGTTTTTCTAAACTTAAAGTTTTTATGCCGTCAATTTCAATTTGATCTTCCGTCGGATTTTCAAATCGAACAGGTTTTTCTTTTCCATCGCCCGGATATTCACCCGTTGTAATTATTTCAACTGTTACATTTTCCGCCGTTGTTCTAAATTTTTTCGTCGCACCTTCAAACGCCGGACGATAACCTAAACCAACTAATTCATTTTGAAATTTCTCCAAACCTTCCCGTGTAAGCAACAAATCAATATCTTCGGTAAAACGCCTGTAACCGTGTTGATTAAGTGCCACCGCACCGATAACACTGTAATCAATCCCACGATTTTCCAAGTCTTTCGCTAATTTGCGTAAAGTTTCGTTGAGTGTCCCTTTTCCCATAAAAAATCGCAAACCTTCCTCATAAGCCAAAACAGGCGATGAAATTATTTCTTGGAAATCAGTTGTTACCATTAGATTTTAAAGGTCGAAAAGTAAATTGAAATCACGTTTAGAATTAACTACCCGCATTATTTTGATTAGATTTTCCTCGACAGAATAAATTATTTGGTAGTTTTTATAACCCTTAACCTGCCACATTCTCAGATTTTCTAATTTTGTATTTTGAAATTTTCGGTTGCTTCCGAGAAAAGGTTGTTCACCAAGCATTACAATACTTTCTTCAACTGCAACAAGGAAATAAACCCCAACATCCAAATCATTTTCAGCGATAAAGACAAAGGCTTCTTCAATATCACGTTTTGCTTGAACGCTTTTCTGAATTGTGTATTTCATTTTCTATTTTTTCGTTACACGATTCTTCAAACGCTTTAAGCCTCTTTCTTTTATCTCCTCAAAATCCGCTTTGGTCAATTCAGAAAAATTCCCACTATCAACTGCTTCGAGAAGCATTTCCTCAAGTTTTTTTTCTTGTCTTTGCTTGAGATAATTCCTAACCAAATCACGGAAAAACTCACTCGTATTACCGTAACCTTCCGAAGAAATAATTTCTTCAACATCAGCTTTCATCGTATCGGGAATGGAAATATTTATTGTTGCTATACCCATAATCTAAAACTCCTTTTTACAATTTGAGGATAACATTTTGGCAATAGTTGTCAACTATTTTCATTTTATTTTTCCATTAAATGTTTAAACCACAGTAATTGCTCTAACAGTCCAAACACTAAACCTTTAACCGCATATTTAGATGGCATTTCCCAATATTCAACCGAAACACCTATAGGTTTTTGGGGCGGATGACTACCAAAATCACTTGAAACTCTATAAATTGTATTTGCAAAATAGGAAATGGTATTTGTTTGATAAACAGCAGTTGTAGGATTGAAATATCTATCAGTATTCCCTGAAAGATGTTTGTTTCTTTGGGTAAAACTACCATTAGGAACAATAGAACTGTCTTTTCGGTTTAATACATTATAAATTTCATCTTGAATTACTCTAATATCTTGTAAAGTTGAATCAGTATTATGTTCATTATTTCTATTTTTCAGAATATTTAATAGCTTTATTCTAAATTTACTTTCCAAGTGATTATTTGTAAAAACTTCAAAAACATCCTTAAATTCTTTTTCGATCTTTGTGTTTTCAGATTCTGATATTTCCTTAAATAGATAGATGAGCATATTCTCCTCATCTGACTTATCAAAAAGTTTGCCGTTCTGTTCCTCAATATCTCTTGCAAAAATTTTAACGGTTTCGTAACCATAATAGCCAGTATTTACAGCAAAAGGTGTAAAAATCCTGCCAGTCTTGCGATTTATTTCTTCAAGTTCTCGCAATGCTTTTGGCAGAAAGTTAAAATCGTGATTCTCACCTTTTTTGATAACGCATTGAGCATCCAAAATTACTGCTTTGTATTTTATTTCTTTTTCAAATTCAATATAACCTTCTTCTAAATTTTGAAAATCTTTAACCTGAACATCTAATTCTTGCTTCTTACCCAAATGCCAAGCTAAGTTTTTTAATCTGTCACAATGTTCTTTGTTGTCGTCTATTTGCAGAATATGAATAGTTTGCATAATTTAATCTTCTAATGGTAATAAAATTTCAACTTGAGCCTTAAATAAATCAAATTCGGAAACTGGCAAAATCTGTATTTTACCGTCGTGCAACTCTATCATTTTGCTAACGATAAACCCGCCAATGCCTGAACCTTCCGAATAAACTGATTTATTCCCAAATGTCTTGTAATTAACAACTGAATAATTCTTGGGAAAACCCTTACCATTATCTTTGTAAAGAATTCTCGCATATTTGATCCCGTCTAAATCTTCATACTTTGAAATCTCAAAAACGATTCTACATTCGTCAATCTTATCCTTAAATGCGTGTTCGTTTGCATTGCTAATCAAATTTTCAATAACGCTTTCAAAAGCACTCTCGTCTAACTCAACAAATATATTTTTGTTTTTTCTTTCAATTTCTAATTTATAGCTTTGACTGGAATAATTTGACTTAACTTTTTTGAAATAATCATTCAGATCAACAATTTCTTTGTTGATGTTTTGTTTTTGTAAAATCTGAAAATCATTAAAAATCTTCGGTAAATTTTTCAACTGTTTATCTATGCGATCAGCGATGTTTTCAAAAGTATCAATATCATCAATAGTTTCATTTTCAAAAATTGGTCTAACCAAAGTATCTAAGTTTATTGGTATGTTGGTATCATTTGCTTCTCTAAGGAAATCTACCAAAATTGCATAATCCATCACAATTGGACTGAGTTTATTCTTAAAACTATGTGCGACGCTTGCTATAAGTTCATAATCAGTTTTTTGAACTTCTTCTAAAGCATCTTCAACCTTTTCTTGAGCAATCGCTTTTTCTTCAATGACACCTCGCATTTCAAACATTTGGCGTTTTTGTTCTTCAAGAGGAGGTAGAATTATCTGAACATTTTCAAAATCTCTTAAACTAATACGATTAATAACAGTTCCAGAACTCATCGTTTTTACTTGGGTTTGAACAAGTTTAGAGTGAAATTGTGATAAAAGATAATCTCCATTTACAGACTCTTTACTCACTTGCAAGGCAAATACATCAGAACCAATAACAATGGCTTTTCCTTCAAACTTAAACTTAGTTGGTTTCAGATTAGACCACATTGAAGAAACTAAGATAGCATCAAAGTCTATGACTTTTAGCCCTTTTATATTTGAAATAAATCTTT
>JBGTHN010000422.1:0-4938 GCA_041746235.1 Pyrinomonadaceae bacterium
CGAAGAAAAAAACGTCTATGAAAATTCTTTTGATTGGCTGACTCGTTTAGGATTCAAAGGAAACTTGTATGTGATTCCAGTGTTGCAAACGGATTCGGAGACGGTTAATTGGGTAAAATTTGATGAATCAATTGCCACGCCAGTTTTAATAAAATCGGCGGATTAAGAAATTTAACTGATTTTTTTTGTTTTTAACAAATTCGCAAGTTTGTTGCCTGTTTTCGTTCAATAATCATTGAGAAACGAAGCGGGCAAGTCGAAACTTGTGAATTTTTTTATTTGGAGCAATCATTATGAAGATAAAATCAACGGGAATCAGAACTTTTCTACTTACATCATTATTAGTTTTTTGTTTGATCTTGGCAGGATGTTTGGGTGGTGGTGATTTCGCTTCAAAAGAAGCACCGAGCAATTCAAATACTTCCGCTCCTGTTTCAGATGAAGATAATGCAGGCGAAACTTCTACAGCAAATACAAATACTGTAAGCAAAGCACCACCAATGCCGACGGTTGCTTCCGATAAAAAAGACAGCACGGCTGCCGAAACAAAAGCAACACCGAAACCACCGACAAAAACGGGCAATGAAAAATACGCGGAGATCACGGAGAATCCCTTTCTTGAAACTTCAAAAGCACCGCTTTCGACATTTTCGGTTGATGTTGATACAGCTTCATATTCAAATGTCCGACGCTTTTTAAACGATGGTCAACTTCCGCCAAAAGATTCTGTCCGCATCGAAGAACTTATAAATTATTTTGAATACGATTATTCGCAACCGATTGGGAAAATTCCTTTTTCGGTGAATACGGAAGTTTCAACCGCACCCTGGAAAAGAAATCACAAGATCGTGCGAATCGGTTTGCAGGGAAAAAATGTTTCGCTTGAAAATGTTCCGCCTTCAAATCTGGTTTTTTTATTGGACGTTTCCGGCTCGATGAACAAACCCGACCGCCTTCCGCTTCTAAAAGATGCGTTGAAGATTCTGCTCAATCAACTTTCGCCGCGTGACAGAATTGCGATTGTTGCTTACGCCGGAGCAACCGGATTGGTTCTTCCTTCAACTTACGCCGTCGAACGGGAAAAAATTCTGTCCGCATTTGACCGACTCAAAGCGGGCGGTTCAACCAATGGTGGAAAAGGAATTCAGCTTGCATATAAAGTCGCGGAAGATAATTTTATTGCTAACGGAAATAATCGAATAATTTTAGCAACCGACGGAGATTTTAATGTCGGAATGGCGAACGAAGAAGCACTCGTCAATCTTGTCGAACAAAAACGCCGAAGCAATGTTTTCTTGTCGGTTTTCGGTTTCGGTCGCGGAAATTTGAATGATTCGATGATGGAAAAATTATCGAACAAAGGCAACGGAAATTACGCCTACATAGACAATCTTGACGAAGCGAAAAAAGCACTCGGAACACAGGTCGCCGGAACACTTTTTGCGATTGCCAAAGATGTGAAAATTCAGGTTGAATTCAATCCTGCAAAAGTTGCGGGTTATCGTTTGATCGGTTATGAAAACCGCGTGATGGCGGACACAGATTTTAACAACGACAAAAAAGACGCGGGCGAGATCGGTGCGGGACATACGGTTACGGCACTTTATGAGATCGTTCCAATCGGTCAAAGCGTCGAAAATCCGGGCGTTGATGAATTAAAATATGCACAAAAAGAAGTTTCGGATGTGAAATTCGACGACGAATTAATGACCGTCAAACTTCGTTATAAAGAACCGAAAGAATTAAAAAGCAAATTGTTGACGATCGGAGTTTTGGACAAAAACCGTTCAATCGAAAGTGCTTCAAAAAATATGAAATTTGCCGCCGCCGTTGCCCAATTCGGTCTGCTCTTGCGTGATTCACGTTACAAAGGAGATTCAAGTTTTACAAATGTTTTGACGCTTGCAAGTTCATCACTCGGAAGTGATCTGAAAGGTTATCGAAGTGAGTTCATTACTTTGGTAAATAAAGCGGAAAGACTGCAAAGATATTAAAGTTGGGTTTGAAAAAAATCATCCGATTACTTTTCAATTTGAGAAAATCAATGGTTTGCGGTATATTTTCACATTGCCGATTGCGGAGAAGTAGCATAATTGGTAATGCAGTAGTCTTGAAAACTACCGCCCTTACGGGCTTGCAGGTTCGAGTCCTGTCTTCTCCGCCATATAATTTTTAAGGATTTGCCAAAAAAGGTGAATCCTTTTTTTGTTTTTGATCTCTCTTATTTTGTAATCTTTTCGTAAAAATTCACGATTTCGCATTATATTTGTTGATTTAATTGTAGGTTTTGTTATAACTTAAGACAAAACTGAATGATGATTCATTCAGAAAAAAAAACTTATGCCACGTTCAAATACAACAACACGAAACACGATTGCCGACAAGCATGAAGCGATTTTGCGGGCGGCGATAAAGGTTTTCGCCCGTAAGGGTTATTCTAATTCAAAGGTTGCCGACATCGCCGGTCAGGCAAAAATTGCCGATGGAACGGTTTATCTTTATTTCAAAAGCAAAGAAGATATTTTGCATTCGATCTTTGATCGTATGATGTCGGAATTTATTTCCGAAGGCAGAAAGGAAATTGCGGAAATCGAAAAAGCAGACGAAAAGATTCGGCGAATTGCCCAACTTCATCTTGAAAAACTTGGAGCAGACAAAGATTTGGCGGTTGTTTTTCAGGTTCAACTTCGCGGTTCGATCAAATTTATGCGTGAATTTTCCGCCGCAGGTTTTGCTGAATATCTGGATATTATCAAAAGTTCATTTGAAGAAGGACAAAAACAAGGCGTTTTTCGCAAAGATCTGAATGCCACAGTTTGTTCAAAGATACTTTTTGGTGCTTTGGATGAAATGGTTACAAATTGGATCTTGTCGAGCAAAAAATACGACCTTACACAAATTACAGATGAAGTTTTAAAAGTATTTTTCGGTGGTGTTGTAATGCAGAAAACTTAAAATTTATCATTCAAGATTTAAGATTTCCAAACGGATTTGATCTTAAATTTTAAACCTTAAATATTGAATTCAAAAAAAATGCAAAGTGAAGTAAATAAAGAAATTATTCGAAGAGTAAAAAGAATTCCACTTTTTACCGATGAACCGCAAACCCTTGCCGAAATGTTTTATCATGCAAGAGAGAAACATTCGCGGAAAGATGCTTTGAATTTCAAAAAAGATGGAAAATGGCATTCAATATCTTCGGGAGAATTCATTGAACGAAGTGAAAACATTGCTCTCGGACTTTTTTCACTTGGGATAAAAACAGGTGACAGAGCGGCGATTTTAGCGTCAAATTCAGCCGATTGGACAATTGCCGACGCAGGTTGCCAGTTTGCAGGAATTGTAGATGCTCCTGTTTACACAACGCTTACAGCGGATTCTATTAAATACATCATCAACGATTCGGGAGCAAAAGTCGCCTTCTTGCAGGATGTCAAAACATTTGAACGCATCGCAGAAATTATTCCCGAATGTAAAAGTTTAGAAAAGTTGATCTTTTTCGGTTCGGAGATAATTGATTCGGACGACGCACTTACGCTTAAAGATTTAGAAAAACTCGGAGAAGAACTAAAAACGCAAAAACCTGAGTTGATCAAAGAATTAACTTCCGCAACAAAACCCGATGATATTGCAACTTTGATTTATACATCTGGAACAACCGGCGAACCGAAAGGCGTGATGCTTTCGCACGAAAATATACTTTCAAACGTAATTGATGTTGGCGAAAAACATACTTTTTCGGAAAAAGATGTCCCGCTTTCAGTTTTGCCTTTATCGCACGTTTTTGAGCGAACGGGAATGTATTTATATATTTATAACGGAATGGCTGTTCATTACGCCGAATCAATCGAAAAAGTTGCCGACAATCTGCGTGAAGTTCGCCCGACAATATTTGTCGGCGTTCCGAGGATTTTTGAAAAGGTTTACGCAAAAGCCAAATTAAAAGCCGCTAATCAAAGCGGTTTTAAGGAAAAGATCTTTGATTGGGCAATTGAGGTCGGCAAAGAAGTCGCATTAAAAAAAGAAAAAGGCAAAACTATTTCGGGAATATTGGGAATCAAACACAGCATTGCCGACAAACTTGTTTTTTCCAAACTGAGAGAATTTTTCGGCGGACGACTTAGATATTGCATCACGGGCGGAGCGGCACTTTCGGATACTATTTATTTAATTTTTAATGGTGCGGGAATTTCCATTATGCAAGGTTATGGTTTAACGGAAACTTCGCCTGTTATCACTTCGAGCAATCCAATTGATGTGAAACTTGGAACTTCCGGCAAACCGATTCGCAATGTTGAAGTCCGTATTGCCGAAGACGGTGAGATCGAAGTTTCGGGACCAAATATAATGCACGGATATTACAACAAAGCGGAAGCCACAAAAGATACATTTTCCGAAGATGGTTGGTTTAAAACAGGCGACATCGGAGAAATTGATGGCGAAGGTTTTTTAAAAATTACCGACCGCAAAAAAGAATTGTTCAAAACTTCGGGCGGAAAATATATCGCTCCTTCACCAATCGAACAAATGATAAAAGGTTCACGTTTTGTTAATCAGGTCGTGCTTATCGGAAATTCAAGAAAATTCGCCTCCGCATTAATTGTTCCCGATTTTGAACAATTGGAAAGTTATGCAAATAATCACGATTGGAATTTAAGATCACCAAAAGAATTTTGCGATAACGAGAATGTTTTGCGTTTATTTGAACAGGAAATTGATAAACATTGCGAGGGTTTGGCAAGATTTGAAACCGTTAAAAAAGTCGCCCTGCTCGAAAATGAACTGACGGTCGAAGGCGGCGAATTGACACCGACACTTAAAATCAAACGCCGTATCGTTGATGAAAAATATGCTCTGATAATTGATAAAATTTACGAAGACGCGGAAAAATAAAAAGTCTGTGAAATAAACTTTATCTCACAGACTCTCGTTAAAAAT
>JBGTHN010000423.1:0-3776 GCA_041746235.1 Pyrinomonadaceae bacterium
ATCCGATTCAATAAAGTCTTCGGCGATATTTGCTCCGAGATATTCAAACATCAACTCCGTATGATTTCTCGACGGAGACAAACGAACTTTCGACATTGGACTCAGAACTTTGGACTGACCATCTGCATTTAATCCCGCTAATAAGATGCAAGATTTAACTTGTGCCGAAGCAACCGGCAAATTATATGTGATTGCCTTAAGTGGTTTTTTGCCGTGAATTTTGAGTGGTGCAGTTCCATTTTCAGATTCTATCTTCGCTCCCATCATTTCAAGCGGTTCGATAATTCGCTTCATCGGACGACTTTCTAAAGATTCGTCGCCAACCAAAACCGTTTCAAAATCCTGTCCCGCCAAAACTCCCGCAAGAAGTCGCATAGTTGTCCCGCTGTTTCCGCAATCAAGCGGTTTTGTCGGTTTTATAAAACCTTTTTTCCCGACACCTTTGATTAAATTTGCTGATGAAATTTTCATAAAATTATACTTATACAAACCTCTTTAGCTAATAATTTTAGATATTTTTTTACCTTTTACCTTTTACTTTTTACTTTTTACTTTTTACCTATCGCCTATGTTCTTGACATAAACCTCAATAAAAAGCAAACTTATGAGAAATCAATATAAGAAATAATTACCTTATTAAACGAGTTTGTGGACGAAAAACAAAAAACTATTTCAATTCCAAGCAATATCGAATCCATTGACCAAGCAGTTGTCCAATCAGTAGATTTTGCTAAAAGTATGGGGTTTTCCGAAGATGAAATTTTCGGTATAGATATGGCTGTCCGTGAAGCGGTTGCGAATGCCGTCAAACACGGCAACAAACTCGATGAAACAAAAGAGGTGAACATTTCGTTGAGAAATACGAACGAAAATTTGGAAATTACTGTTCGTGATTTCGGCGAAGGTTTTAAGGTTGAAGATGTTCCCGATCCGACAAACCCCGAAAATCTTTTGAAAGCTAACGGACGCGGGATTTTGTTTATGCAGAATTTTATTGATATTGTGGAGTGGCATAATCATCCCGATGGTGGAATGATAGTTAAAATGATAAAAAATCAATAATGATTTTGTTTTACATAGACTTTTTTGGTAAATTTCGACTAAAATTTGCATTTAAACTTTAATTTAAGATAAGAGGAGATAAAAATGGCTGAACTAAATATTTCAGAACGCCAAGCTGGGGACGTAACAATACTCGATTTGAGCGGCAAGGTAACAATCGGTGAAGGAAGTATCGCACTTCGTAATACCGTCCGTCGTCTGCTTGGCGAAGGTAAGAAAAGTATTCTATTAAATCTCGGTGATGTCGGATACATTGATTCAAGCGGCATCGGTGAACTCGTTTCAAGTTTTTCTTCCGTTAGCAAAGAAGGCGGAAATTTGAAACTTTTGAGCTTAACCCAAAAAATTCAAGACCTTTTGGCGATCACAAAACTTTTAACTGTTTTTGATACCTTCGATGATGAAGGCGAAGCATTGGCAAGTTATAGCTAAAAAAAGACTTTTAGAAAAAATATGCGAAGGGTTAAGGATATAAAATACTATTCTTTATTCTTCGCATATTTTCTTATGTAAAAGCATCCCAATTAAAATAAAACGCATCTTTAATAAGAGCAAAGACACAAAATAGACAAAGGTTTTTTCAGAAACCCCCTTTGTTTCCTTTGTCTATTTTGTATTCTTTGCACTATTTTAATATTACAAATTAATAAGTTTAGCCCACAGATAAACGAATTATATTTTTATTTCAAAATGAAAAAAGTTTTACCAATTTTATTTATCGCAATTCTTAATATTTGCATTTTCGGACAGACTTCAAGCACCGTTTTAGATCTATCAAATTACGGTGTCAGCATAGAACCCGATAAACGCCTGATAACTGTTTTGGCAACGCTGGAAGCCGCCGGAATTGAAACTACTCTGAGTGAACAAGGCGAGGAATTCCGCAAGACCTTGCAAAAAGATTTAGCAGAAGTTTCCCCTGACCTTCGTGTAAAATTAAAGATTTTTGTCAACCAATATGCAAAAAGATTTGCTCAAAAATATCGGGTAAATTTAGCCAATCAGGAAAGCAACGAAACCATTAGAAAAGAAACATTGGATGATTTCGATAAGTTTTTTGCAAAATATACAAGCGGTAATTTAACTGCGGAAGAAAAAAAACTTTATAGCAAAAAATATGATTCTTTTATAAATCAAATTAAATCACCGTTTATCTCGATGGCTTATAGTTTATCGCCCGCACCGATGTTAGCCGAACCGGAACGCTCGCTTGATCTGCCCGACGATTTGCTTGAAGTTCTCGATTATTCGGTTCTTGTCCGTGAATTTTACGCATCAAACGGTATGGCTGCAAAGATTGATTCTTATTACAAAAAAAACCAAGAAATGGGCGATGAAATGCGTCCGGCGGCTCGTGAAATGGTCAGAAGCATGCTTGATTATCTGCACACACGCCCCGAACTTACTTTTAGAGAAAAAATTAAAGTAGAAACAAAAAAAGGTAAGAAAAATCTGACGACTTACGAAATACGCGAGCGTGAACGGGTTTTCAAAATAGTTCCTGAAATACTTGCTTCAAAAGGAACAATAAATTTTCTAAACATAAAAGATAATTATTATGCGATCATTCCGCCGAAAACAGATTTGAGTTCGTCGGAAGTTCGTCGTGGATTTTTACAGTTTGTGCTTGATCCGCTTGTCTTGAAAAGTTCAACAGAAATTGCAGTTCATCAAAAAGAAATAATTAAACTTCTTGATAAAAGACGCGAATCCGGTTTCCCTGTTACACCCGATCCGTTTCTGGCAGTTTCCCGTTCATTGGTTGCGGCAGTTGATGCAAGAGAAAAACAATTTAGAAAAGAACAGATCGCCACGGCTCAGGCACGCAGAATAATTCCTTTGCAGGATAATGATAAGGATAAACAAAAAGTCGTAGCGGAATTGGAAAAAGTAAAACAGGCTTTTAATGACGAAGCGATCTTGCAACTTTCGGAAAGTTACGAAAAAGGTGCGGTTTTAGCATTTTATTTTGCCGAACAATTACGTGGAATTGAAGATTCCGGTTTTGATATTGCCGGTTCGTTGAATGATTGGATAATTTCATTAAAACCAATCGAAGAAACCGAACGTCTTTCACAATATACCGCTGAAAAAAAACGTGCTGTTGCTCAGAGAGAAAAAGAAAGAATTATTTTTGTCGAAGAAACAAACCTGGTAGAAAATCCGCTGACGGCAAAACTGCTCGCAGTTGACAAACTTACCGAAGCAAAAAAATTCGACGAAGCGGAAAAACAGCTCAAGCAATTGCTCAATGAAAATATTGAAAACCCAATTGAATCGGCTCGGATTTATTACGCTTTAGGACGTGCGGCAAGCCGTTCTGCCGAAGGTTTAAAAGACCTTGATGAAGTAAATAAACGCTTGCTCAAAGCAAAAGTTTATTATGAAAATGTTCTTAACACCGCAACACCAAAAACTGATCCGGGATTGATCTCTTCGACCTATTTTGCACTTGGCAGAATCTATGAATACAGCGGACAAACCGAATATGCAATTAAAATTTACGATGCGGCTCTAAGATTCGGCGACATCGAAGGCGGTGCATATAAAGAAGCCTTTGAAGCAAAAAATTCACTTATTCAAAAAAAACCTCAATAGAAAGTAAAAAGTAAAAAGTAAAAAAGTGCTGGGTGGGATTATTTCTTTGTTTTTACAACAATACTTCCGATTATTTTTGCAATTTCAAGCGATTCAACTTCCAGTTCTTGAATTCC
>JBGTHN010000424.1:0-2628 GCA_041746235.1 Pyrinomonadaceae bacterium
GTTTAGCGTCAGAAATACCGATAAAATTTGTTTCGTATTAAATTTCATTTAAGCCGTTTTTATTTCTACTAATAAAGGCAGTTTTTATCAATCGGCAAGAGAATATTCGAGAATTAAAATATGCCGAATAAAAGTATGTAACCGAAACTAGAAATCGAGGTTTAGTTTCTCGGCAAGCATAATATCGACATCAGAAATCAACGTTGATTCCAACATAAAACTCTTTCATTTTTTTGCAAGCCGCCCGTTTTTATTGTAGAGAAAATGGTATTGATTATTAGATTCGGCAGAGGCTTGCTCTCACGTTTGGTTGGAACTTTTTTTATACTTGTGTTCCGAATAGTGAACCGACAATTGCGGTCATTATCATTGCAACTGCTCCCCAAAATGTTACCCGAACAGAACCTTTCAAAACGCTTGCACCTCCGGTTTTTGCAGCTAATGCCCCGAGCGACGCAAGGAAAAATAAAGAGCTTGCCGAAACCAGCCAAACCAACATTGAGAGGGGAACAAAAAATGCAACCAGCATCGGCATTGCCGCACCGACCGCAAAACTTGCGGCAGAAGCGAAAGCCGCTTGGACGGGTTTGGCGGCGACGACTTCAGAGATTCCCAATTCATCCCGTGCGTGTGCTCCCAAAGCGTCTTTTGCCATTAATTGTTCGGCAACTTCTATTGCCAGTTCGGGTTCGAGACCGCGTTTGATATAAATTCCCGCAAGTTCTTTTTTCTCGCCTTCAATGTTGTCTGCTAATTCACCTTTTTCTCTTTTAATATCCGCTTCTTCGGTGTCTGCTTGTGAACTGACCGAAACATATTCGCCTGCCGCCATCGACATCGCTCCGGCAACCAAGCCAGCCATTCCCGCGATCAAGATCGCTTGCTGACTAGCATTTGACGCGGCAACGCCGACGATCAAACTTGCTGTTGAAAGAATTCCGTCGTTCGCTCCTAAAACCGCTGCTCGAAGCCAACCGATATTGTGTGTTTTATGCCGTTCGCGATGAGCCATAAGGTTAATAACAAAAATTTTAATTTTTACTCGGGAAGTTCGTAATTCAGAATTATCGTTTTACCATCATCATCTGATTTGAATTCGATCGTCCCGCTAATGTCTTCAAGTTCGTCAGTTCCCGAACCCGGCACGATCTTTCCGGTTGCTTTCATACTGTCTGTCATTCCACCGTGAATTGCAACGAAAGAACCCTTCTTTCCATCGAGTTCGACCGAAAATCTGTCCATTATTGTATAGCCAGCCGAATCATCGAGCGATGAACACATCAGCAATTTGCCAACGCTTTCGCCTTTCATTTCGCCGTCAAAAGTTTTTTTAACCGTTACGCTTGAGAGCGTTGGACTCGGCGTAGAATCATCATAAGTTTCTGCTTCCCAACCCGTGACAATAAATGGAATCGTTATGTTTTTCATACTGTTTTTATATCGTCTTTCTTGTTTTCTTCTAATGCTCTTTTCTTTTTCTCGTCCGAAATTTTCTTTGCGTTTATGAGTGATAATGAGAGTTCACGCAACTGATCTGTTTGTCGCAAACGCCGGGTTATCGCTTCGCTGGACATATCAATTTTCTTCATCTTTTAACCTTCCAATGTCTATTAAATCTTTGTCTCTTCCCGCTAACTCCTTCATTTTTATTAAACCCTCACGCGATACGATCCACAAGGTTTTATCTTGCCAATCAAGTTTTTCCTTATTTTCCCAAACATCTTCGACAAAAGAAGTTACAAGCAACAGATCAAGCGATAGAACTTCGCCGTCATCATCAATTTTGGAAACTCGTCGAATCTCGACCGCTCTTTCCTTAAACGAAATATCAAGCCCGCGAATATCGTAACCTTTTTCTGCAACAACTTCGTAAGTTTTTTCAAGTGAATCTTCTTGAATCAAAATATCAATATCAAACGTCGCCCGCGGAAACCCATGAATCGTCAAAGCTAAACCGCCGCAAACCGCATATTCGATCTCGTTCTCATCCAAAGCGGAAATCAATTGTGATAATTCCTCAAGAAGTGTCGTCATATTTACCTGAACTCGTTATTATTTACCTTTTATCCTTTTACTTTATTTCCGCCCGCTGACCAAATACATAACTGCCGTGCTGACATCATAATAAGTTTGATTCTCAATCGCATCTTTTAATTCGGCTTTATATTCTTCAACTTTCTTTTCAACGCTTTCACGAATTTTATCGTATTTATCGCCAAATGTTGCAAACTGCTCTTTTGTCTCAGCTTTCATAAATTCTTCATAATCATTCGCCAGCCGAAATTTGAGCATTGATTTGATCTCATCTGTTTCATACGGCGGAATTACTACATTCGCCTTGTCCGAAATGTGTGCTTTGATGTCTTTTAATTCTAATTGACTAAAGGCTTGCGGCAACAGATCGCCAAACGAATTATCGCCTTTGCCCAGATTGATCTTGCCTTTTTCTTTGATAAGTCCAAATGTGAACCATTCGATCAATTCATCAACTTCAAATTTGGAAATAATAGAATCTTTCAAAACCGAATGAGTCAAATTATTCGGCTCGGCACAAAACAAAATCCCGTTCGGTTTCAAAACCCTTTTCATTTCACGCAGAGCGTCCAACTGATTTTCAATATGAATCAA
>JBGTHN010000425.1:0-3069 GCA_041746235.1 Pyrinomonadaceae bacterium
CTTGTCGCCATCTCGGAAGTTCGCACTATTGAAGAAACAAAAAGTCCTAAAGCAACGCCAACCGCTCCGGTCAAAAGCATTGCAAAAAATTGCGGAATTCCCAAAAACATTCCGGGCATCGGCATTAAATCGGTAAAATGAAAAAATTTTAGAGGGATAAAAAGCAACAGACATTGAACAAAAACTATAAAACCCAAAACAAAAAGTTTTGATGAAACGTAAGGCAAAATGCCCAGATTGACCATTCGTTCCCGTTCATAGATCGGACGTTCACGAACAATTTCACGAGCTCCAACCGATGTTCCAAACCAAATTGCACAAAGCGATAGTGCGAAATATGCAAAATCACGCGGTTGATCTTCGCCCATTACAAAAAATACAAGAACCGCGATTATCGGTGCTTGGATGAACAATATAAAAAGGTTGAATTTATCTTTGGATAAAACTTTCGCATAACGACTGGTCAGCGTCATCCATTGACGGATCGAACCGAAAATCCCAAGCCGATGCGATTTCTTTGCTCTGCCGGTTTCAGCTTTTTTTATTTGAGCTAAAGGTTCTTGAACATACTGCCTGAATTGCGGAGTCTGGATGAATTTGTTTTTCCAGGTTTCGGCTACTTTTTCCGTAATTTCAAAACGATTTGTGTCGCCGTGTTTTTGAATCAAATCCTGAATCGGTTCTTCGAGTTTGTCGTAAAGTTCCTTAAAACTCCTCGCATTAAATTGTTTAAGTGCTTCATCCGGCTTGCCGTAAAAAACTAATTTTCCACGCATTAACACAACGATTTTGTCAAAAAGTCGGACATTTTCCATTGCGTGAGTCGTTAAGATCACGGTTCTTCCCGATTCAGCGATCTGCTGAAAGAGTTTCATGATCTTTTCTTCAGTGGCAGGATCAAGCCCGGAAGTCGGCTCGTCCAAAAAGATCACCGAAGGTTTTGTAATTAATTCAACCGCAATTGAAACACGCTTGCGTTGTCCACCCGAAAGCTCTGTGATCGGAACATCACGTCTTTCAGCAAGTCCTGTTACGTCTAAAACTTCTTCAATGATCTGATTTAACTCAGCTTTGGAAACATCACGCGAAAGCCGTAGTTTTCCGACGTAATAGAGTGTTTTATAAACGGTTAATTCGCGGTGAATAATATCGTCTTGCGGAACATAGCCGATAGATTGTTTTAATGAATCAAGATATTTGTATAGGTCTAAATTATTGATTAAAACTGTTCCTGAACTTGCCGGACGCATTCCGTTCAAAGCGTCCATAAATGTAGATTTTCCCGCACCGGAAGGTCCGAGCATACCGACAAATTCATTTGGCTGAATCGAGAGAGAAACTTCATCCAACAAACGTATCATTCCGCTGCCCGCACGGTTTTTTACTACTTTGGTAATTCCTACGGAATCTATGCGTGTTTTTGAGCGAGTATCGAAAACGCCGATATTTTCGTATTCGTCAATTTGTATGACAAATGAGCCGATTTGAACTGCATCGGCTGGTGAAATAACCTGTCGTGAAATTCTCTCACCATTGACATAAACCCCGTTGGTAGAATTTAAATCTTCGACGATTATTCCCTTATTTGATTTTCGGAGACGTGCATGTTGTTTTGATATTTGCAGTCCGTCGAGGCTTATGTCATTTGATTCATTTCGACCAATGACAATTTCATTTTTTCCGCCAAAACCGATTTGCATCAAAAGTTGTTTTTGTTCGGATTCAGCTTTTTTTATGTTCTGGGAAACATTTCCCATATTGAAAATCATCGTCCCTGTGCCGATTTCGCCTAATTTCCCTTTTAATTCCGGCATCTGACTTATATCAACAGAACGCTGTCCGGCTAAATCCGTGCCTTGTGGAGCTTGTCTTTCGGGCAAATTAAATCTCAAGATCGGTCCGCCGTGTCCGAGTTGAATTTCATCGTTATGATAAAGCGGTGTCGGAGCGGAAATTCGCTGTTCATTGACAAGTATTCCGTTAAAACTTTTGTTGTCATTGATAATAAAGTTGCCATTTTGACGACGAATTTCAGCGTGTTTGCGAGAAACCATTACGGCTGACGCTTCGATAACAACATCACCGTGCGGATCACGACCGAGCCAAAAGCTGTCTTTTGAAATAGTAAAGGGTTTACTTCCCAATCTATTTACAAATTCAAGTTGTGCAGTCGCCGGTTTTGCAGCTGTTTGCTGTGGACTCGGTGGACTCGGTGGACTCGGTGGACTCGGTGGTTTCGGTTGTTGAGGTTTTGGAGTTTGTTTATGTTGCGAAATAAATTCGGAAATTTCCTCTTTCTCATCTTCTTCGATTGATGAAAAACTAGGCAGACTGTGCTTTGCCTGATTTTGCGGAGGTGCTGGTGACGGTATTGACGGTGGCGGAGTTCGTGGAGCAGGTGTTTGATTTTGCGGAACTGAAGGTTTAACTTCACCTGCTTCAAGCCAAACTATTCCAACCTTCGGACCATCAACTCCAAACTGAATTGAATTTCCGATGGCGATCTCGACAGGTTGATTTATCTTTTGTCCATTAATAAAAGTTCCGAAACTTGAATCCAAATCACGCAAAAAGTATTTGCCGTTTTGCAGGCGAATTTCGGCGTGTTTTCTTGAAACCATTCGAAAATCTTTATTATCAAAAGCAAGGTCACAATGGTTTGCATCACGACCAATTAAAACCAAAGGTTTTTCAAAGGTTTTTTCAACGGCGGATTGTTCTTTACTATTTTCGACAAATAAAACGATTTTCATAGGAATTTCGTAATTCAGTTAACTTTGTGGTGTTTATTATTTCTATAAGTATTACAATTTTAGTCTAATAAGGAAAAAAATAAAAAGCGTAAGCTGATATTTCTGCTTACGCTTAATCCAAAAAATAAAATTCTACAATCTTTTAGTAGTTTTGATCGGGTTCAAAGGTTTCTAAAATTTTTGCCAACTCGCCTTTTTTTCCGACATCATCGGCACTTTTTATATCTTCGGCAAGCGACGAAGCGATCATCGTAATAATAAAGCCGTGTTCCACTCCGGGACGTTGAACAGGAATCCAGAGTCGTCTGCCCCAAAG
>JBGTHN010000426.1:0-4179 GCA_041746235.1 Pyrinomonadaceae bacterium
AGCACTCGAAAATAACGGTGCGGCGAAGATGATTTTGCAAAAGGATTTGAGCGGTGAAAGTTTGGCAAATGAAATAAAAGAATTTATAAATTCGCCGGAGAAAATAACCGAAATGGAAAAAGCCGCAAAGAAAATGGCGAAAGAAGATGCGGCGGAAGTAACGGTTAATATTATAGAACAGTTATCACGCAACAGTTAACAGTAAAAAAAACTGCTGATAACTGATAACTGATAACTGATAACTGATAACTGATAACTGAATTAATGTTTAGACACGTAAAAAATATACATTTTATAGGAATCGGCGGCATTGGGATGTCGGGGATCGCGGAAGTTTTGTGCAATCTCAAGTTCAATGTTACGGGTTCTGATATGAGCAAGTCGAAGAATACGGCACGGCTTGAAACTCTTTTTGGAGTCGAGGTTCACGAAGGACACGCCGCAGAAAATATCGGCGAAGCACAGGTTGTTGTTTATTCATCGGCGATAAAAAATGATAATCCAGAGATTCAAGCGGCGAAGGAAAATAAGATTCCGATAATCCCTCGTGCGGAAATGCTTGCGGAATTGATGACTTTGGTTCCATATTCGGTTGCAATTTCCGGTTCGCACGGAAAAACTTCGACGACTTCGATGGTCGCGACGGTTTTGGGACACGCCGGAGTTGATCCGACAACGGTTGTCGGCGGAGTTGTTGATACGCTCGGCTCAAATGCGAAACTTGGAAAAAGTGATTGGTTCGTAACCGAAGCCGATGAAAGTGATCGCTCATTTTTGATGCTTTATCCGACAATTTCCGTGATTACTAATATTGATCGGGAACACATGGAATCTTACAAAGGAATGGAAGATGTGATGCAATGCTTCACGGATTTTGGCAATAAAGTTCCTTTTTACGGTGCGAATATTATTTGTCTTGATGATCCGAATGTTCAATCAATTATTCCGAATTTAAAACGTCGGATAATAACTTACGGTTTTAGCCGACAAGCAGATATTTCGGCAGATAACATTAAATATAACGACGATTTCAGCTCTACTTTTACGGTTTATAAACGAGATGAAAAACTTGGCGAAATAAATTTACCCGTTCCCGGAAAGCACAATGTTTATAATGCTTTGGCGGCGACTGCTGTGGCGTTGGAATTGGATGTTGAATTTGAAAAGATCGTGGAAGCATTTTCGAGTTTTAAGAATGCGAACAGACGTTTTCAATACAAGGGTGAAATAAATGATATTAAAGTCATAGACGATTACGGACATCATCCAACGGAAATTTTGGCAACGCTTGAAGCGGCAAAAAACGGTTCGGACGGCAGAAGAATTGTGATCGTTTTTCAACCGCATCGTTATACCCGAACGAGAGACTTGATGGAAGAATTTGCGACTGCTTTTAATAATGCCGATGTTGTTTATTTGCTGGATATTTATCCTGCCAGCGAACAGCCGATCGAAGGAATTACGGCGGAAGTTTTAGCCAAAAAGATCGAAGAATACGGGCATAGAAATGTTAAACATATTGGTAGTGTTGATGAAGCGACCGAAAAAGTAATTGAAAATTTACAACCAAATGATCTGGTAATAACTCTTGGAGCGGGAAGTATCACGAAACTTTCCGATGAAATTTTAGACCTTTTGAGGAGCAAAAATGGCTAGAAGAAAAACAACTACAAGACGTAAAACCGCAACAACCGCCCCGCGTCGCAAAAGAGTTACGAGAACAAAGAAAAGTTCAAATAAACTTACGAGTTTTTTTGTTCCGATGTTTTTTATTTTCTGTATTCTGTTTTGTTTGGGATTACTTCTTTTAACAGGTTATCGAACCGCCACCGCTTCTGCATTTTTTGATGTGGAAAAAATTGAATTGGAAGGCGTGGAAAATATTGAAAAAGAGAAGATCAAACAAATCGTCAAATCACATACGATTCAAAATGGTGTTTGGAATTCTGATATTGAAGCAATAAAACAGGAAGTTGAAAATTTTAAGTATGCAAAAGCGGTCAGTGTTTCGCGTGTTCTGCCCGATACGGTTCGTGTGATCGTAAATGAACGACAGCAGATTGCAGTTATACGGATTGACGGCAACGATCATTGGGCGGACGATGACGGATTACTTTTAGAGCGTGTTTCTACCGAAGATAAACGACCGCCTTTTATAATGTTTGGTTGGGATGAAAGCAAAACGGACAAGGCAAACGAAAACAATAAAAAGCGTGTCGAACTTTACAAACAACTGCTCTTAGAATGGCAATCTTATGAACTCGCAAGCCGTGTTAAAGCGGTTGATTTTGCGGATATGCGGGATATTCAAGCAATTGTAGAAGATTCAGGAAAATCTGTGAAGATTCGTCTCGGTAACGAAAATTATGGAAAGCGTCTGCAAAAAGGAATCGAAGTTTTAGCGGCAACCGAAGATTGTATTGAATACGTGATAACAAGTGGAGATAAACCAATTTCGGGATATTGCAAGTAAATTTTAGAAACAAATATGACAAATAATTCGATTCAGGCAGTTGGTTTAGACATTGGAACAAGTCGCGTGCGATGTGTTATCGGTGAGCATGATGATGACGGTAAAATGAATATTGTTGGCATCGGTGAGGCGGAATCAAGAGGACTCAGACGCGGAATAGTAACAACTACTAACGCTGTTACCGATGCGATCAAAAAAGCGGTTGATGAAGCCGAGAGAGTCAGTGGGCTGGAAATTCAGATGGCGACGGTAAATCTTTCGGGTGAACATTTACGTGGCGAAAACAAAAATGGTGTCGTTGCTGTTGCCGGTTCGGGGCGTGAAATTACTGATGAAGACGTTGAGCGTGCGATTGATTCCGCAAGTGCTATGCAACTTCCTGCCGGTTGGGAAATTGTTGATCGTCTGCCACAGGAATTTATTATTGATGGACAAGACGGAATAATTGAACCCGTCGGAATGCGTGGAGCAAGATTGGAATCGCTTGTTCACGTTATTACGAGTCCAAGTGCGGGAAGCCAAAATATCGTCAAAGCAGTTCATAATTCCGAATTGGAAATTGAACAGATGATCCTTGAACCGCTGGCAGCGGCAACGGGAACTTTAACGGATGAAGACCGCGAATATGGTTGTGCTTTGGTAAATATGGGTTCGGAAATTACGAGCGTGATGATCTTCGGACGCGGTGCGGTTCAACATACGGCGGTTTTTCCGTTTGGCGGAATGAATTTTACGAAAGATATTGCGACAGGTTTGCGGGTTTCGATCCAAGATGCCGAAATGATTAAACGTGAAATGGGTTGTGTTGCAAATTATTTGATGGATGAAGACGAAAAACAGGAAATAATTGAGATAACGCCGGTTGGTAGGAGCGAAACCAGACAATTGACCAAAGAAATTCTGACGGACATCATCCAACCGCGTGCAGTCGAACTTTTGCAATATTTAGCAAAAGAAGTTGCTGACACAAATGCACAGATTTCAAGCGGAGTAATTTTGACAGGTGGCAGTGCTTCAATTCGCGGAATTGTTGAAATTGCCGAGCAGGTTTTTGATTCGCCGACAAGGGTTGGATTGCCCCGAAAAAAATTGTTCGGTGGATTGATTGATGAAGTAAGAAGTCCTGAATGGTCTGTATCCATAGGACTTGCTTTGACTTCGATGCGTTCGCAATTACGCGACCATAATTCCGGCGGAATGTCGCCGACTCGCAAAGTTGCGGAATGGTTTGAAAATTTTCGTGGGAAATTTCGATAAATTTCGATAAATTTAACATATTGACTAGATTTTTGACCCCAAATCGTTGTATCCTAGTTCGCCATAGGCACAATATGTTGTTGAAATTGAAATAAAGCACTTTTCCACCAAGTTACACCCTAAGTTCTACTTAAAACTTAATAAAAAGGAAGCTATTATGATGAGCGACGGTCTTCAAAATAATAAAAAATTGGAAATATTTTTAGATGAGCCACCAATCACCGGTGCAAAAATTAAAGTCATAGGTGTCGGCGGCGGCGGCGGCAATGCTGTCAATCGAATGATTGATGCAGGCATTGAAAACGTCGAGTTTATCGTGGCAAATACGGACGTTCAGGCATTGAACGATTCAAAAGCTCCGATCAAGATTCAACTTGGCTCACGTCTGACCAGAGGTTTAGGTGCTGGGGCAAATCCGAATATCGGTCGAGAAGCGGCGATCGAGGACA
>JBGTHN010000427.1:0-2785 GCA_041746235.1 Pyrinomonadaceae bacterium
GATACTTTAAATAATTTGTCGGACGAAGATATGCAAAATCCATATCCTGAAAAACTTGGAGATAAAGATCAAAATATAATGTCTGTCGCTATTTATATGCTCTCGCATCTCAATTATCATCTTGGACAGATCAATTATCACAGACGTTTATTTTCAAAATAAGTGAATTTTCAAGAATCTATTAATTACTTGTTTGGTCTGGGCTATGAATTATCAGTATTAAAATTCGGCTTAGAAAATACTTACACGCTTCTCGAAGCACTCGGAAATCCGCAAAAGAATTTCTTAAAAATTCAGGTTGCCGGAACAAATGGCAAAGGCTCGACCTGTGCATTTCTTGAATCAATTTTGGTTCAATCGGGAATAAAAGTCGGCGTAAATACTTCACCACATCTTGTTTCAGTGACGGAAAGAATCAGAGTTAATGGCGTTGATATTTCGGAAGTTAAATTTGCAGAATATGTAACAAAAGTTCGCCGAATCAGTGAAGATTTGGTTGAAAGTGGAAAACTTCAAGGAATGCCGACATTTTTTGAACATCTGACGGCAATTGCACAGATGGTTTTTTCGGATGAAAATGTCGAAATTGCGATTCTTGAAGTTGGTTTGGGCGGACGCTTTGACGCGACTACTGCGACCGAAGCCGAGATAGTTGCAATCACGCCGATTGATCTTGACCACACCAAAACTCTCGGAGACACTATCGCAAAAATTGCGGCGGAAAAGTCTGCAATTATTCGACACGATACAAAGGTCTTATCTGCACCTCAAAATGATGAAGCGAAAAAAGTAATCCTTGCGAAATGCTGTGAAGTTGGTGTTGAAGCAATTTGGGCAAATGATGAGATGGAAGTTATTGATGTTGTTGAGAATGAATCAAATTCTTTGAGATATGAAACCAAATCAGAAGTTTATAAAATCGAGTTGTCTTTGCAAGGTAATCACCAAAGAACGAATGCGGCATTGGCGATAAATATTGCTGAAACTTTAAAAGAATTTGGTGTTCAAATCACAAAATCAAATATAGAAACTGGTTTAAAAACCGCAAAACATAAAGGACGTTTGGAATATTCAAATGGAATCTTATTTGATGGTGCTCACAATGTTGCCGGTGCAAAAGCATTGCGTGAATATTTGATTGAAAATGTTGAAAAGCCTTTGATAATGATCTTTGGTGCAATGGGCGGAAAGAATTTGGATGAAATCTCAACGATCTTATTTCCTTTAGCGGAAAAAATAATATTCACTACTCCCGAAAATCCACGGGCGATGCCAGCAGCAGAAATAGCGGAATTTGTGCCAAACGGCTTTGATGAAAACAATATTTTTGTTTTAGATACGATTTCTGATGCCTATCAAAAAGCAAAAGAGTTATCTGATGAAAAACATTTGATTTTAGTTACAGGCTCACTTTATTTGATCGGTGAAATTCAGGCTTTTTTGAAAAATCGAAATGTTGAAAGACGTGGAATCATTTAACTTTTACAAAATATCATTTATTATTTATAAAAACTTTAACAAATAAAAAAAAATAAAAATATGTATAAATTAGTTTTGATAAGACACGGGCAAAGCGAATGGAACAAGACACATAGGTTCACAGGTTGGACAGATGTTGATCTAACGGAACAGGGACGCGAAGAGGCAAAAAAAGCCGGACAGTTATTAAAAGCTGAGGGTTTTACATTTGATCTGGCTTATACCTCAGTTTTAAAAAGAGCGATTCGGACATTGAATATCATCTTAGATGAAATGGATTTAATGTGGCTTCCGGTCATCAAGTCCTGGCGTTTGAATGAGAGACATTATGGCGATCTACAAGGATTAAATAAAAAAGAGATGGCGGCAAAAGTTGGCGAGGAACAAGTTCACATTTGGCGTAGAAGTTATGATATTCCGCCGCCGCCGCTTGAAGTTGATGACGAACGAAATATGCAGAACAATGCTCGTTATAACGATTTTGATGGTGAAGTTTTTCCATTAACGGAATGTTTAAAGGATACGGTTGACAGATTTTTGCCTTATTGGGATAACGAGATCGCACCAAAAATAAAGGATGGAAAAAAACTTATCATCGCCGCTCATGGAAATTCGCTTCGAGCATTGGTTATGTATCTTGATAATATTCCCGAAGATGAGATTGTCAATTTAAATATTCCGACAGGCATTCCACTTGTTTATGAATTAGATGAAGATTTAAAGCCAATCAAAAGCTATTATTTGGGCGATCCTGACGAAATTAAAAAACTCCAAGAAGCAGTTGCAAATCAAGGTAAAGCGAGTTGATCGAAGTTCAGGCTTTATAACAGAATGCATTTATTGTGAATAAAGACAGTAAATTAGTGTGTGATATCATCATAAAAACGACTGCCCCCTTCTTAAAGAAATAAGAGGAGAAAAAATGATAAAAATAAATTGGTTAAAATCCGTAAGCTTTGCGTTGGCAGTATTTATGTTGTTGTCGCTGTCAATTGGTGTTTCAGCACAAATCTGGAATAGAAAACCAAACACAAAAACAACAAGTAAAACAAAGACAAGCAATACAAACATTTCCGACAGCAAAATTTCGCTTGGTTTAAAAGAGGCTTTAACCAAAGGTGTAACTTTTGCGGTTGATAATCTTGGGCAAGAAGATGGATTTTTCAAAAATCTAGATGTTAAAATTCCTTTGCCGAAATCTTTAAAATCTGCGGCAAAAGTTGTGCGTTTTGCAGGTTATGGCGACCGGGTTGATGCTTTTGAATTGTCAATGAATCGAGCGGCAGAAAAAGCTGTTCCGGTAGCG
>JBGTHN010000428.1:0-3871 GCA_041746235.1 Pyrinomonadaceae bacterium
TCGGCGAAACACAAGACGATAAAAGCAATTATTATCGAACAAACAATAAATGCAATGATGCTGTAACTGCCGATCAAAGCCGCAATTTTTGAAGGCAAACCGAAAATTCCCGCACCGATAACCGTATTGATAACAATTGCGATCAGATCCCAACGTCCGATTCCGCGTATTAATTTTTCATCTGTCATTTATTTTTTTACTTTGAAATGGCTTTTTTGTAAATTGCTTTTCGTTTATACTCTATTTAGCAACCTTTCGTAAAGAAATCCAAAGGAGTTTATTAATGAAAAAACTGTTATCGGTTTTATTTTGCACATTTGTCTATATTTTTTGCGTTTCAAATATTACGGCACAAGAACAAATGCTCGAAAAAAGATTTTCAACCAAAACTCCCGTTAAATTTAATCAATCAACGAAATTACAAAGTCTTCTTGATTCGGCGATCAATCAAACGCTTGAAAATTTTAAGGAAAAGAACTTAAAACCCGATGAATTTGCGGCGACATTAATTGATTTGCGGAATCCCGATAATTTATTAAAGGCAAATTATCGCAGCAACGAACAGATTTATCCTGCTAGCGTCGTCAAAATGTTTTATATGGCGGCACTTTATCGTCAGTTGAAACTCGGCATAATTAAAATGACTCCCGAACTTCAACGTGCTTTGGAAAATATGATCATTGATTCGGGAAATGAATCAACGGGTTATATTTTGGACGTTTTAACCGGAACTTCAAGCGGTGCGGAAATGCCTGCCAAAGAATTTGAGCAATGGAAATTTAAGCGAAACCTCATCAACCGTTATTATCAATCGCTCGGTTATACAAATATCAATGTCAATCAAAAAACGCATTGTGAAGATGCCTGGGGAGTTGAACAGCAATTTCGCAATTACAAAGGCGACAACCGAAATATGTTGACAACCGATGCGACCGCCAGACTTTTAACAGAAATTGTTCTCGGCAAATCGGTTACGCCCGATAGCAGTAAAAAAATGATGGATTTGATGAAAAGAGATTGGGATAAACCAGTCAATAATCAATTCGATCAAGAATTTGTTTCCCACGCAGTAAAACCCGGCACAAAAATTTGGTCAAAAGCCGGTTGGACTTCCAAAACACGCCACGATGCGGCGTATATTGAAACGCCGGAAGGTTTGAAGTTTGTTTTAGTCATTTTCACGGAAAACCATGGAACTGAACAGGAAATTATTCCAAGTATTGCAAGAAAAATTTTAGAAGGATTAGGAGAGATAAAATAATGAAAAATTTATTTAAATTCACTTTCGCTATTGTAATTTTAACTTTATTTTCAACATTCACTTTCGCACAAGGTTATCAAAAACCGCCGAAGGAAATAATGGATGTTTTGAATGCACCGACAATTCCTTTAACTTCGGTCAGCCCCGCAAAGGATAAAATTGCGTTGCTTGAACCCGTTCGTTATCCGCCAATTGCAGATTTAGCCGAGCCGATGCTCAGAATTGCAGGTTTGCGTATCAATCCAAAAACAAATTCAAACCATAACGAAAGATATTTCTTGAGTTTGAAATTTAAAAACATCGCCGAGGTTAAAGATGTCTCCTTTCCATTGCCGAAAGATGCAAAACTTATTTCGCCGAAATGGAGTGCTGATGGAAAATATTTGGCGGCGGGAAATATTACACCAAATGGCGTTGAACTTTGGATAATTGAAACTGCAACAGGAAAAGCAACAAAATTGAAAGGCGTTCAGGTCAACACTGCATTCGGCGGTTTTGATTGGATGCCCGATCAAAGATCACTACTCGTCAATCTCGTTCCCACAAATCGTGGAACTGCTCCGAGCGTTTCAGGCGTTCCGACAACTCCGAGCATACAGGAAACCGCCGGACGTGCCGCCGCAATTCCGACGTTTCAAGATTTACTAAAATCTCCGAGCGACGAAAAATTGTTTGATTATTACACCACTTCGCAACTCGCCATCGTTGGAATTGACGGCAAAGTTAAAATGATAAACAAACCCGCGATCTTCGACACGATGGAAGTTTCGCCCGATGGAAAATACATTTTGACATCGAGGATCACACGTCCATACACGTATCTTTTCCCCTATTGGAGTTTTCCGAACGAGGTTGAAGTTTGGGACACAAACGGTGCGATGGTTTATAAAGTTGCGAGCGTTCCGATTAGAAATAATTTACCGAACGGCGGCGTAACGACTTCTCCGAGAAGTTTTGATTGGATACCAACCGAACCCGCAACGCTAATGTGGGCTGAAGCTCTCGACGGCGGCGATCCTAAAAATAAAGTTTCACATCGGGATAAATTGATGGTTTATCAAGTCCCGACCAAAATGGCTCCGAGAGAGTTATTAAGAACTGAGCAAAGATATTCGGGCAGACAATTCGGCGAAAAAGATGCAATGATGTGGTATTACGATTACGACCGCGACAAACAACGCCGTCGAATCTTTATGACCAATTATAAAGATGCAAAAGATGCAAAACTTCTTTCCGATCTGAACATACGCGACAGTTATAACGACATCGGTTCGCCTGTAACAAAGACTTTAATGAACGGTAAAAATGTCGTAATTCAAAACGGCGATTCCGTATATCTTTCGGGAAGCGGTGCAACGCCACAAGGCGACCGACCATTTTTGCACAAGATGGATTTAAATTCTTTGAAAAAAGAAGAGTTGTTTCGTTCGGGTGCAGACGATTATGAAACTTTCGTTGCGTTAATGGATGAGAATGCCAACGCTTTTATTACCAGACGTGAATCTGAAACCGATCCACCAAATTTATTTTTGCGTGACCGAACAAACACGCCCGAAGCTAAGGCAAATGCGACTTCAATGAAGGCTCTGACCGATTTCAAAGACCCGACACCGCAACTTAAAGGAATCACGAAAAAACTCGTCAAATATAAACGTAAAGACGGCGTTGATCTGTCGTTTACGCTTTACTTGCCGCCGAATTATAAAGAAGGCACAAAATTGCCGACTTTGCTTTGGGCTTATCCGCTCGAATATACAGATAATAGCGTTGCCGGACAGGTTACGGGTTCGACAAATCGCTTTACGCAAATCGGCGGTATCTCGCATCTTTTCCTGCTTTTGAGTGGTTATGCGATCTTGAACGATGCGACCGTTCCAATTGTCGGCGATCCTTTGACCGTCAATGACACATTCATACAGCAACTCGTTGATGGAGCTCAAGCGGCGATCGACAAAGGCGTTGAAATGGGCGTGGTTGACCGTGATCGTGTTGCCGTCGGTGGACATTCTTACGGTGCATTTATGACCGCTCACTTGCTCGCCAATTCCGATATGTTCCGCACAGGAATTGCTCGAAGCGGTGCCTATAATCGAACTTTAACGCCATTCGGGTTTCAATCGGAAAGACGCTCATTTTGGGAAGCACCCGAAAGTTACTACACACTTTCGCCATTTATGCGTGCCAACAAAATTAACGAACCGATGCTGATGATCCACGGCGAAGCGGACAACAATTCGGGAACATATCCGATGCAGTCCGAACGTATGTTCGCGGCAATTCAAGGCAACGGAGGAACGGCAAGACTCGTGATGCTTCCGCTCGAATCGCACGGTTATTCGGCACGGGAATCCATCGAACACGTTCTTTGGGAGCAAGTAACCTGGATGGATAAATGGGTGAAAAATGCTAAACCGCGTGAAGATCAACCCGTTGCCGATAAATAAGCATTTTCGGAAGGAACGCAGACATAAACTGCGTTCCTTATAAGAAAAATGCTAGAATAATTTCAAAATTAGATTCCAATAAAACCTTTTGAACTATGAAAAAATTAATCGTTTTCTTTATCGCATTTTCACTTTTAAGCCTTTCCACATTCGCTCAAACGATGCC
>JBGTHN010000429.1:0-3051 GCA_041746235.1 Pyrinomonadaceae bacterium
AAATGCGGCGATTCGTCTGACGATGATGCCGAGAGATACGAATCATCACGGGACGATCTTCGGTGGTGTGATCTTGAGTTACATTGATGTCGCTGGCGGAGTTGAAGCCGTGCGTCATACGGGACACGATAGATTTGTAACCGTGGCGATAAAAGAAGTTATATTTCACGAGCCGGTTTTCGTCGGCGATTTGGTTAGCTTTTACGCCGAAACTCAAAAGGTCGGAAACACTTCCATCACAATTCGTGTTGTCGTCGAAGCGGAAAGATTCGGATCACGCGGTCAGATCGTTCGCGTGACGGAAGCCGAAATAATTTTTGTGGCGATAAATCAAAATCGTGAGAAGGTTGCGATTGGTAAAGTATTAGAAAATTAAAATCCAAAATCAATTATATGAACACTTGGAAACTTGAAATTGAATACGAAGGAACACGCTATCGCGGTTGGCAGCAGCAACATAATGCGAAGACTGTGCAGGGCGAAATGAATCGAGCCGCATATCAGCTTTTTTCGGGAAATGTTGAACTCGGCGGTGCGGGCAGAACTGATGCAGGCGTTCACGCGATTCAGCAAGTTGCACATTTGAAAGTTTCCGAATTAAAAGACGACGTTAAACCTTTGCAGATCAAACACGGTTTTAATGATCTGCTTCCGCACGATATAAATATTACAAAAGTTTATAATGCACCTGAGAATTTTCACGCTCGACATGACGCGATTGCAAGACAATATCTCTATCAAATTTCGACCGAACGCACCGCTTTTGCAAAAAACCTTGTTTGGTGGATAAAAGATGATCTCAATGTCCAAAGAATGCAGACAGCGGCGGAAATGGTTATCGGAAAACACGATTTTGAATCATTTTGCCAAAAGGATGAAACCAAAGATCAATCAACAATTGTAGTTGTCGAACACGCAGAAATTTTTATTGATGGTGATCTGATCTGTTTTCGCATCAAGGCAAGTCATTTTTTGTGGAAAATGGTCAGAAGAATTGTTGGAATGCTGGCTGAGGTCGGACGTGGAAATTTATCCGACACAGGTTTTCAAAGAATGCTCAAATATCCGACAAACACACCTGCAAAATATACCGCTCCGCCTTCGGGTTTGTTTTTAGAAAAGGTTTATTACAAAGGCGATAAATAGTTTTGCAAAAAGTTATTTATCACCGGCAATTTTCCGCAATTTTTCTAAAACATTATGCTCTAATTTATCCGCTGTATAATTGATTCTGATGTAAAAAACTTTGCCGTCTTCCTCGATTTTCTCCAAAAAAACAATCTGTTTTCCTAAATCTGCTTCACGAAAAGGGCGATATAAAAGATCGTCCAGATATTTGATCTTTTCTTCGTTTACAAAATCTCCCTTAAAAACCTCTTTTGTATCGGCGTTTATAACAAACTCCTGCGGACTTATGCTTTCTTCATTTTTTGAGAAACCTCTAACGATCACATAAATAACTGCGTCTGCTTTTTCAAAATTCGCTTTTAATGATCTCATTGAATATGGATCAAATTCGTCAAGTTCATCAACTGTTCTTTGCGGATCGAGAATTTTTCGTATCGTTTCAATAACTTCAATATCGCGTGTGGAATTTTCGATCGTGTGAAGAGATTCTTTTTTCGTCTTCTCGTTCAGTCCGCTAACAAGAAAAACAACCTGTTCGCCCAGAAGTTTATTTTTTGGAAATGAAGCATCAGGAGAAACATAAAATTCGAGTTTATCTTTCTTAATATTTCCCTTAAATAATTCTTTTACATCAGCGGTTATAAGATAAAGACAATAACCCGAACCCGTGTTTTTTTCGCAATCGGCATTGCCTAAAGCATCTGCTATTTTTATTTCTTTTGCATCAATATAAGCCACGACATCGGCGACTCTCAGATCATTTCTGATCCATTTTCTTTCTTCGGCGGCATAAACATTCTTTGATTCATTTTCGGTCTGTCCTAAAACTTTCTGAAATTCGCCAAGAGTAACGAGCAGAAGAATTGAGAAACTGATAAGAAAAAGATTTTTGAGCATAACAAAACCTCGCTTCAAATTTGGGCAACTTGCTTTTCAAGTCTAACTTATCTAAAGTTTTAAGTATAGAAGTTTTAAGGAATTTAATTGCAGGAGTCAATAGAAATTTATGCCAACAATTACTGCGGAAACCGCAAATGGGGAAGTCGCATTTGAAGCGACGGAAGGAAGAAAATTAGTTTTAGCACTCGAAGATAACGGCGTTGATATTTTGCACCGTTGCGGAGGAAATGCTAAATGCACGACTTGTCGAGTTGAAATTTTATCGGGCGATCCGGGACCGATCGGGGAAGCGGAAAAAATGATTCTTTCGTCAAAAACAGATTTAGGCGACCACACACGTTTGTCTTGTCAGATTCGTTGTAACGATGATCTGAACGTAAAAGTAATTCGTCAGGCAAGCGTTGAAGGAATGGACGCAGGCGGAAGACCTGTAGAATAAATTAATTTTTATAAAAGAACAAGGAAGAAAAAAATGATTAAAAAAATAAAAAGAAAATTACTAGAATTAGCACCAACAAATGTCGCCAAAGCACATTGCGACGGACCTTGTGGAGTTTATGATCCGTCTTCAACAAGAGTTCCGGCAGAAGCGGTTCTTTCGATGACAAAGAAAATTCTTGCTTTGGAAGTTCCAAGCGGAGATGATGCGGGAGCGATGGCAAAGTATAACAACACCATTTCACGTTTTATTTCGATCAAGGAAGAGCAAGCACAAGTTGCAAAAGACGAAGCGTTGATCTTGTGGACAGATTATTTCAAACCTGAGCATTTGGAAAAATATCCTGATCTAACCGATCTTTTCTGGAAAACGGCAAAACTCTGCTCGGCTTGCAAACAGGAAGTCAGCCTTGAACACGCCGAAGAATTGATGGCAAATGTCAAGAAAATTCACGAAATGTTTTGGGACAGCAAAGGTCGTGATGTTCCTTGGTACACGGCTTCATAGATTTCAGATTTCAGATTTCAACTTTCAGATTGGTTTTGTTTGAAAGTTGAATAATGAAATTTATCAATCGAATATTG
>JBGTHN010000430.1:0-5060 GCA_041746235.1 Pyrinomonadaceae bacterium
TTAATTTTAAGTTTAAATACCTGAACATTTATGGAACTGTTTTAACTTTTATCTTTTGGACAGCCAATCAATAATCGTTTCGTAAAACAATGGTGATTTCTTTGCCCAAACCCAATAATTTGCAGACCAATTCCAATCGCCGCCGTAGAGCGTGGCGAAACTTTCCATATCGTGTCCGACGTTTGGAATTACTTCGATAGTGAAATCTTTGTTTCCTGCTTCTTTTAAGTATTGCTCCATTTTATCTCTGTTTTCCTTGGGCGGAACGAGAACATCTTTTTCTCCAAACAAAGCTAAAACAGGAATTTTCGTCTTTTTTAAAACCGGAGCGGGATCAAAGCGAATTCGTTTCCAACCTTCCAAATCTTTTTCGGAATCGGCAATCGAAACATATTCAGCCCATTTTTTATCCTTGATTTTTTGTCCGAATTTTTCGATTGCCGACCAGCCTTCGCCCGTGTAAGCCGTTTTAAACATCAGGCGTGTATAATTCAGAGCCTCGGCAATATCCGTTTCGGAAAATTCGTCGGCTCGAAGCGAATATTCAACGCGATTAAGTTCTTGTTCTTCAACCGTTACGGCGGGACCGACATCAAGAATCAGAAATTTTACGTCCTTTGATTTTGTCGCGGCTAATGGTGCGATGCAACCGCCCTGACTGATGCCGAACAAGCCGATTTTTTCGCGGTTGACCTCTTTTCTCGCTTTCAAAAAATTGATAGCGACAACAGCATCTCCCGCCAAATCGTCGAAACCGGATTTTTTGTAATCGCCGTCTGATTTGCCGACTCCGCGTTTGTCATAGAGCAGAGCGACAATTCCTCGACTTGCAAAAAACCGTCCCCAGAAATTGTAATAATTGGTATCAAGTCCTTGCTCGCCCGAACCGTGAACGACGACAACCGCCGGATAATTTCCTTCGGCGAGAGGTTTGTATAACCTTCCGGCAAGCGTTACTTCGCCGTTCTTAAATTTTACGGCTTCTTTTTGAAAGTTCGGCGGTTCTTTAAGTTTGCGTTTTAAATGAAGTGTAACCGTCGGATTCCACTTTTTATTTTCTCCTGTAATCTCGCTGTATTCGGAATTTATGACCATCTGAAAAACGCCGTATTTTGGTTTAAATTCCAGATTCGGAAAATTGTAACTTAAATTCGTGATCGGTTCGTCGTAAATGCTCAAATCAGGAATCTCGTAAGTGCCTTTCAGTGTGTCGTCTTCCAGCCAAAAATCCATCGAAACCGTCTGCACCGCACCAAGACGCACATACGCACCTTCCCAATGTCCGACCATTGCTTGTTTTTGTGAAAACGATTTATCCGCTACCTGTAATGTATCTTGTGAAACCGTTTTTTTGCCGGGAGATTTCGCTTCCTGATTTACTTTTCGCTCGATATTCTGCAAAATTTCCTGCCGCATTTTCGGGGTGATATATTTTCCTTGGACGATAACAGAATTTACTTTCCGAATGTTGTTGATGTTGTCGAGCGGATTGGCATCGAGCAAAACAATGTCAGCGATTTTTCCTTTTTCGATTGTTCCTAAACAATTTTGCATTCCCATAAATTCCGCCGGAGTTTTCGTCGCACTTTCGATTGCCTGCATCGGTGTCATACCAATTTTTGTTACAAACATTTTGAGTTCGTCGTGCAGACTGAAACCGGGAAATACAAGCGGCACAGCCAAATCCGTTCCGGGCGTCACACGCACGCCTTTTCGATGCATTATGCCGATGTCCTTTGCCATCGAATCTATCGCATTTGTCCAGCCTTCGAGCCCTTTTTCACTCAGAGGTTTTCGCGGTTCGAGCTGCACTCCCCAGTATTCGATCAATTCCGGCGATGTATATTTGCGACGGTAATCAATCTTGTTCGCATCATCTGCGACAATTGCTTTTGCTTTTTCAAGTGGAACGAGGCGTTCTGTCCAGGCAACCAATGTCGGAACAAATGCAGCTTTGTTTTCGATAAATGCTTCAATGATTTTATTTTGTTCAGCTTCCGAATATTTACTCAGCGGATACGGGAAAAATCCATGTTCAAATCCAGTCTGTCCGGCATTGGCGACTTTTATCGGATCGAAACTTTCGGGCGAATGTCCGACTAATTGAATATTTTCTTCTTTGGCGGCTTTAGCGATAGCAAAATAAACTTCCTCCGAAGCCCACGAGTGAATTTTGACAAAATCAACGCCCATTTCCTTGAGTTTTTTGATAGCTGGAGCAGCATCTTCGGGTTTTGCAACGGGAATTCTTGTTTTATCAAAATCTTCTTTTTTACCTTTTTCTTTCGCATTAGCGATGTTTTCGGGGCTTTCAAGTGCCGGACCGGAAAACTTTATGCGAGGTCCGACGATTTCTCCCGCTTCGACCTTTCGTCGCAATTCCGTTAACTCATCAAAATCGCCGACCATATCACGCACGCTCGTTACACCGTTAGCGATGAAAACGGGCAGAGCGGAAGCAGTCGAGTTTTTCAAATGAATATGCATATCCCACAGACCGGGAATCGCATATTTACCTTTGGCGTTAATAACTTTTGCGCCTTTCGGAATCTTGAGATTTTTTGTGGAAACAACATCCGTTATGAGATTGCCTTTTATGACAATCGTCATTTTTGATCTTAGCTCTGCACTTGTGCCGTCAATTACGGTTACATTTTTTATGATTAAACTTTTTGATTCTTTTGGAACTTGTGTTTTATCTTCGCATAAAGGCTTGTTCAACAAATAATCATTCGCAATAGAACCTGTTTCTGAAAGATTTTTATTTAATTGCGTTATCCAATCTTCCCATTTTTTCAGGTTAAATCCGTAATCTCTTTGAGCGAGTTTAATCAGAAGCTGGTGTGCCAGACCTCTTTCAAATCCGTGTTGAGCCTTTAGATAAGCCAGCAGTATTTTTCCGTTTTTATTTCCTATCAACGCACCGGCTAACTTTGGCGATACTTCCGTTTTAAGCAGTGTTTGGATGGTTACGGGTGTGGCAAACGGATTTGTGCCGTTTAGTAAATGTCGAATAGTTTCAGTCATCGGCGACCAATTTATCTTAAAAGTTTGAGGTTTTTTAATGAGTTCGGACAAAACCTGCATTGATGCTGAATATATCCTTGCTTCCGGGTCGCGTAATCCGTCCATAAGCAGATACCAAGCGGGATCGCGGTCGGCAAAGTTACCTAAAATATGTGTGGCGGCAATTCTTTTTTCCGTATCCTTGTCTTCCAAAAGAATTTGCTTTGCCAAAGCGAAATCTTTTTCGGAATTTCTTTGTCGAATAACTTTTTGCCATACATCGGGATTTTTCCAATGATCCTCCCTTTGCACCATCTCGACTAAGTTTTGCCAATCATCCGTTATTTTTACCGTGCCGGAAGGAAGCGACCTGTATCGAACTAAGTGTGCGTTCTGCGGTTCAATTACCACAATGGTTGTAAAACCGTTTTCTTTCATATACCGGAAAACGGCGGCATCGGGAAACTTGAGTTTGTTCTTTAAATCCTGAGCACAATAATACAGTTTATCGGGCGAGTCATAACCCAATTCTTTTTGAATTTTTTCAGGAGTCCATTTTTCAAGACCGATAAATTCAACGTTTCCTTGCGAAGTTTCAACTATCTGAGGTATGCCCAATGTATCAAGGCAAAGAATACTTAGAAATATTATGAAAAATTGCGATAATTTTTTTATAGTCATATTTTTTAAAGCTGATCGGCTTTAGAACATTTTTATTACATACTCATCCCAATACGCCGTCAGTTGCTGTGTCTTCAAAGTTGAAAGTTCCTGTCTTAGTTGATTTTTTAATTCTTCAACTTTGCCGGAGTTTCCCGCCTTCGCATTTTCTCTCGCCAACTCGAGCATTGCCCGCTGTTTGATTGATAAGTTACCGAACGGGTCAAAATAAGAATCCACCCGCCCCTCATTTTTAACGCCGTCCCAGGTGAACTGCTCATCCGGTTTAGCCAGGTCGTAAACTTTTTGGTAGGTTGCCATTGCTTCCCGCGGAGCTATTTGTTTTTGCAATACCTGTAAACGGGTTTTCAGTAAAAGCGTCTCTGCCGTTGGTTTTTCTTCCTCCAGATGTTTGATTATCTGCTTCATCCAATCCCAATCAATATTGCCTGTTTTTGACTGGACACCGAGCAGATTAAATGAAGCGACAGCAAAGAGGTCTTCACGTTTGACGGCTTTTTTTATGCTTTCGGCATCAGGCTGACCGAAAACCGAGGCTTGAACAATCTCAATTACCGAGTCGTTTTCAAGAATTTGTTCGATGTCATTTTTATGAAGCGAACCGATGACGACCAAAACGGTTTTACCGCGAAAAGCCCTTGCCGCCTGTGCGATACGCTTTGCCTGCATAAATGTCCGATAGAGATACAAGCGTCTCGGATAATCAAAAGCCGTCTGCTTCGGCAAAGTGTTGGCGAACTTTTCCTGCTTTTGTTTTTCGTCCTCTGATTCGGCGTAAAAAAGATTAAGATTTAAATTTTCCTTGTTAGAAAAACTCATAAAGCCTTGAAAGCCGGAATCCCGCCGCACAAAAGGCGGTTCTTCAAGGTCGGCTATCCCGTATGCGAGAAGCGTATCTTCGGCATCCGGCAGCCAGTCAACTGCACAGATCGGTATGTCGCGTTCTCTCGCGTATGGAACGACGAGATATTGCTGCTCGTATGTAAATTCGTAGAAATCATTTCTGGCAAATTCCTGCGGCGACCTTTCAATGCAGATAGCATCGGGTTTAATACGGTCAATAAAGGCTCTGAAAACGGCTGGCTGGTATGTTTTGGAAATAAGCTGCGGTGAATGTTTTACTCCCAGAATGATGACTTTTGTTTTTGGAGAAGTGTCCGACTGAACATCTTGAGCGAAGCCATTAACGGTTGGATACAATTCTGCCGTTAAAGCGATTGTTGCCATGAAAAAAATTAAAAAAACCGGCTTCTTCATTAATTACCTCTAAAATTCAAGTCTTTTTATTATTATAAAAATTTGGCTTTGTCTCAAAAGTCAGAAAAGTTAAGCAGTTTTGGGGCAAAACGGTTCTGAGTTCAAACTATAGTTTG
>JBGTHN010000431.1:0-1655 GCA_041746235.1 Pyrinomonadaceae bacterium
AAACGAGCGATACCGCAAATATTTTCGGCTGCACAACTTTGTAATAAGCAGTAAGATGGAAATCGAAAGTAACTTGCTGGTTTATCTATAGACTTGAATCTGATGATCAATTCAAACGATCATGTTCCGCACCGCATCCGGAGGAGGCTAAAGTTTCAAATTTCTTAAACGCCTCAGTAATTCACGACTAACTCGATCAAAATCCGTTAAATCTTTAATCTGCTCACTTAAAGAGCTTTCCCAGCGCCCTTTGTATTGAGGTAAACGCTCGGTTAATTTCTTTGAAAAGAGCGCAGGATTGATGTTTTTGTCAGCACATTTTTGCTTGAAGTCATCAGCGTAAAACTCAACCTCCATTTGATAAACCTCAAGTAAATACCAAATGTCGTAAAAATCCCTCGCTTGCATTCGCTGCATAACCGAACGCATTTTTTCGACCAAAACTTCTTCAAGTGCATAGCACAAAAGTTGATGTTCTTTTAAGTCGGTATAATTTGTGAAAACATCTTTTATGATAGGTTCAAAAGCGAGTTTTTCGCTTTTAGAAATATCCACTTTTACCCGCTTGTTGCGTGCTTGTCCGCCAAGAGGACCGACATAGCTGATATAAAAATTGATTCCGCCGTCTTCGTGCTCATTGTCATCGATTATTTCCAGCGGAATATTTGCTTCTTCGCGAACATATTCAAAACTTTCTTTGAACCATTCGAATATTTGTTCATTGTTTAATTCGCTGTCGAGTAGGGTAAAATCAAGGTCTTCCGAAAATCGGTAATCCCGAAAATAGATTTTCTTCAAAACAGTTCCGCCTTTGAACACGATCACTTTCGATAGAAGTTCGTGTCCGGCAACGCCTTTCAAAATCCATGAAAGAATATAATCCTTTTCGATCTGCTGGTCGCGGACACCCAATTTTCTTGCACTTTGTTGTATTTCAGAGGGTTTTATCATGTGAAAATAGCAGACTTGATAGTTTCAGTTTCCAGATTTTGTTGAATGCTCCAACGGCTGATCCGCTTGCCTGTTTTTGGCAATTCTGTGTCCAAAACAGTATAAGACGCGGTTTTGATCGCGCCCAATTCATCAATTATGCCGCCGCCGATTTCAAGCGTTTCCAAAAGAAATCCCAGACGTTTAACGACTGCTTGTGAATCGAACCTTTTGGAGTAATCAAGCAATACGTCAAACATGATCTTGTCCCGCGATGCATAAATTGCCCTCGCTATTTCAACTATTCCTCCCGCATAATCCGGCTTGAAAAGACAATCGACAAAGGTTTTCTCAAGATCGGAGCAAAACACTTTATTAAAGCTATCGATCCAAATCTTTTTCGCTCCGAAAAAATGTTTTTCGTTGTGATATATAAACTGAAAAGGAACATTCTTGATGTTCATTTCCGAAGGTCTTATCTGTTTTGAAACCACGATTTGTTCCTTCAAAGAAGGCTGCGTAATCAGATTGTGGATTTGCAGCGCGGAGTAATAACCAATGTAATGTTCTGCACCACTCACTAAATATTCAGCCAGCCCATGCCAGTCAGGCATAAACGATTCAGCATCTTGTTCGTAAGGAATAATATGATAGACGCCTTCCTTGAGCCGCATCAAAAGCCCGCGTCTGGTCATATCACTTAGCAATTGCCGAACCGTGCTTTC
>JBGTHN010000432.1:0-3187 GCA_041746235.1 Pyrinomonadaceae bacterium
CCAGTTCGTCGGCTTTCAGATCGTTGAAAATTCTGACGGCGTTGATCGGATCGCCGATATATTTGTGTTTTTTAAATTGAATTGATTTGACCAAAGCCAAATTTTTCAAAAGTAAAACAGGTATAATTCTAGGTCGAAACATTACAATTCGATAAAATTCTTTAGTAATTTTGCTCCTGCGTCGTGGCTTTTTTCGGGATGATATTGAACACCGAATATATTATCTTTTGCTAAGGCTGACGCAAAAGTATAATCATAGTCTGTTTCATTTAATATATCGGATTCATTATAAGTTTTTAGATGATATGAATGAACAAAATAAAACTCCGATGATTCAGGTATATCAGACATTAGCGGACATTCCTTTTTAATATTTATTTGATTCCAACCCATATGCGGAATCTTATATTTTATCTTATCTGAAACACTAAATTTTATAATCTCAGCATCAAACCAACCCAAGCCTTCGGCGTTGCCTTCTTCGCTTTTTTTTGCCATTAATTCCATACCGAGACAAATTCCAAGAATAGGCTTTTTTTTGACCAAAGCAAATTCATTTAATGCCTCCAATAAATTCAATTCCTTAAGATTTGATATTGCTTTTCCGAAATGACCAACTCCGGGAAGTATTATTTTCTGAGCATCAATAATATCTTCGGGTTTAGATGAAATTATGGCATCAACCTTCAATCTGTCCATAACTCTTTTGACAGAATTTAGATTTCCCATTCCGTAATTCACAATAACTAATCTGGATGACATAGGTTTAAATTCAAACCACTTTAACATATTTTGAACAAAAAAAATTGTGGATATGATCAGAGATTTAGATGATAAAGTCTTGGAGCAATTAAATCTTTCGGATAACCAAATAAAATCTTGTCATTTTGGGACATGGTGTTGGTTGAAAATGCTCGCTATACTGATTAAAGTCAAAACCGATCAATCCTTCTGCTTTTGGTATTTGAAAGGCAATAAAGATGTTTGTCTGCGAATAGTGAAAAAAAACACTAATCGAAAATAGTTTTCCGATTAGTGTTTTTTTAGTTCTTACTTACAAAAATTTCCGACATTTTTTCTTTATTTTTCACACCCCATTCGGCGAATTTGTCTAAAATTGGTGTGATGCTTACGCCGAATTCCGTGAGTGAATATTCGACCTTCGGCGGAACTTCCGTATAGACTTTTCGATTAACCAAACCGACGTTTTCGAGTTCACGCAGTTGCGTAGTCAGCATTTTTTCGGTGATATTTCTCAACGCCTTTCGCAATTCGCCGAAACGCAAAGTTTTTTCATTATACAATTTCCACAAAATTCGTCCTTTCCATTTTCCTGACAGTAGCTCAATTCCCGTTTCAACAGGACAAAAAGAGATCTGTTCGTCTTGGCAATATTTCTTCATACTTTCTATTTGGATAGTATCACTGCAATCTGCATATACTAGCATTAATAAATGTAAAAATTCAATTTTTCAAGGAGAAATTATAATGAGTTTAAAAGATGTAAACGTAGTAAATCCCAATAATAAAAAGCGTGTCGCAATTGTCATTGCAAATCCCGCTGTTTCGACAACGACAGGTTGGAATGTCGGTTTTTATGGAATAGAAGACCCAATCAGCAAGATATAGTCTGGTAGGTAATTCTATGAGACATTTTCGATCAGTATTAGGTGTAAAAAGAGTCTTTCTTCGACCGCAAATAATAATTGTCGGAATTCTCATCCATCTTTTGGTTTTATCGGTATTATCTGATCCGGTTGCAATTCCTACGCCGACGGAACAAGCGATTGATTATCATAACCTCAGCAATATTGCTTGGGGAATTAACAAAATCCTAACATTACTGCTACCGATAGTGTTCTTGATTTCAGGACTGGGTACACGGATTTTAAATAAAATTCTGAAGTATGGTAAATATCTGGCGTTTGTTATATTTACGGCGATTTTCTTCACTCTTAATTGGCTTATTCAATTACCTTTAGACCGAATTCGCACCAATGCACTAAATCAAATAAAAGTAAGTCCGGTTTTGCCCATTCTGCAATGGATTTTTAGTCAGTTTCTAGAATCGTTGCCACTGATTATCTTTTCAATTTTGGCAGCTCTATTTGTCTTTTGGCTGATAAACAAGAGTCCCCGAAAATGGTGGCTTTGGGCAACCGGTGTTTTTTCGTTTTTATTCCTTGTTTTTTTTGTTGGCGAGCCTTTTACAAAAAACTACAAACCGCTTGTGCAGACACCTACAGAAGTCAAAATATCCGAACTTGCCGAACGGGTCGGCATCCCGCCAGATTCAATCGTTTTAGAGCAATGTGAACCGTTTGATTTATGTGAACTGGCTCACGCTTCCGGACTGGGACCGACGCGTATAATATTACTAAACGAAGGAATATCTAATAATTACCCCGAAAGCTGGACAATTCAGACCTTTGCTCATGAAGCAAAGCACTTCGTCAAGGATGATAACCTGATTGGTTTGTTTGTTGGTATATTCGTAATGTTGGTTTTCCTCGGGCTCTTGGATAGTATTAGCCGAAAGATAACTCAAAGATCTTCTAAACAACTAGGGTTCACTTCGATTGGTCAAACTGCTGCTTTACCTTTATTGATTCTAATTTTGAATATTTTGTATTTAACCGCTCTGCCACCGGTAAATATGTTCAGACAGCACGTTGAATTTGAAGCTGACCGCTATGGTTTGGAACTCACCCACGAAAACAAAGTATTTGCGGAGATGGTTTCAAATTGGACTGCCGAATCAAAATTCCGAGTGCCAGATCCGAGCCTTTTCTTTATGCTTTTTCGCAGTTCTCACCCATCGGACGCGACACGCATCTCTTTTGCCAACGAAAATCAGTTAAAGGACAAAAAGGAATAATGGCTTTCCAATTTTAATAATGCTCTTTCGCCCCATCAGGCACGTTCCCGTGATAAATCTCGTTTTCGGTGGTAACGAACTTCTTCACCTTTTTCGTTACGATTGCCAAACTAATATAAGCGATTCGCTTTTTATATCGTCAATAGCTTTATAGATTACAATCGGCGGACATTTATAGTAGTCCGATTTGCTGCATTATCGCTAAATTGTCCATCAAGTTCCAAGTTTCGATAATCAAACCATCTTCGTCAAAAAGGTGTAAATCCCAAAAAGTTGCAGTGATCTTTTTGCCGGTTGGCTGAACGCCTA
>JBGTHN010000433.1:0-2909 GCA_041746235.1 Pyrinomonadaceae bacterium
ACATCAAGCCCGAAAATATAATGATTCGGGATGATAGTTATGTGAAAATTCTGGATTTTGGTCTCGCCAAAAAAAGTGTTTTTGAAGCCGACAGCGAAAGCAAAACAGCACATCTGGTTAAAACCAAAGAAGGAATGATAATGGGAAGCGTCCAATATATGTCGCCCGAACAGGCTCGCGGCGAAAAGATGGACGAGCGGACAGATATTTGGAGTCTCGGCGTGGTTTTCTATGAAATGCTTACGGGAATAAGTCCTTTTAGCGGTAAAACATTAAGCGATTCGATTGCTCTTGTTTTGCAAAGCAATCCGCCATCGCCAAGTGATCTAAACAAAAACATATCGGACAAACTGCAAAAAGTTATCGGCAAAGCACTGGAAAAAGATCGTGATGAGCGTTATCAGCATATTCAAAGTTTTCTGCTCGAACTGAACGGTTTAAATGCTGTGACGGATGATAGACCAAACGACGATGCAACGCTTGTATATGATCAAACGACCAACGTAAATGAACCGGACATCAGCAAAGAAAATACGATAATCCAAGACACACAAGCTGTAAATAATGTCGCAACCGACGGGCAAAGAATTGCTGATACCAAAACCGTTTCGAGCAGTAAACAATGGCGTTGGGCTTTGATTGCAATTATTCCTTTGTTTTTATTATTGTCGGGATTTCTTGCTTTTGCGGGTTTTGGTTTCTGGTATTATTATTCGAACTATTCTGTAAATGTTTCAAATGTTCCATTCAAAGAAATGCAGGTTGAACCGCTGACAAAGGATAAAAATGCCGATCTGGTTTCGCTTACTGCGGATGGAAAAACACTTGCATTTGTCAGAGATTTTAGCGGAAATCAAACTTTATCGGTTCGCCAACTTGAAACGGGAAACGAAGTGGATTTATTTACGCCCGAAAAAGGTCAGTTTAATTCCATCGAAATTACAAAAGACGGAACTTTCATTTATTATATTCTGGAAGACAGCGGCGACGGAACACTTTATAAAATTCCTGTTCTTGGCGGAAAAAGCGAAAAAATAGGCGAAAATATTCATTCGAATATTACGCTTTCGCCGAATGAACAAAAGTTTGCATTCTTGAGATTAAACGCCAGCGAAAACATCGCCAAAGTTTTTGTCGTTAATACAGACGGAAGTGATCTAAAAGAATTGGTTTCGTCAAAAGACATTGGTTGGAACACACTTTTGGGATTGGATTGGTCGCCCGATGGAAAGAATTTATTGCTAGTTGCAATGGGTAAAGTCGGTGAATCGGTTCAGACAATTTCTATCGGAACAGTTGATATTGATGTCAATAAAGAACCGATGTCCACAAAACAATTTAAGGTTTTAAATGAAGAAGGCTGGCGTGCGGTTCAATATTCAAAATGGCTGAATAAAGGTTCGGGAATTTTGTTTATCGGCGGAAAAAGTGCTGATAAAACCAAGCAGATATATCATCTTGGCTATCCCGACGGAAAAATTACGCGAGTAACGAACGATACGAGTAATTATAATTCTTTGGATGTTTCGATGGATTCAAAAACGCTTGTTGCATCGAAAGCCAATATTATTTCGAGTTTGTGGGAAGTTGATCTCGCCACCAAAAAAGCAAACCAGATTTCGCCCGAAACCGAAACTTTGCTCAACTTTCCAGATATTTCCGAATCGGAAGACGGTCGAATTTATTATTCAAAACTTGAAGGCGATCAAATAAATATTTACTCGGTCAATGCCGAAGGAAAAGATGTCAAACAACTGACCTCCAAAAGTTGGAATATGGGAGTAAGTAACTCGCCCGACAATAAATATATTTTGACAACGGGAAAAACGCCCGACGGTTTTAACGGAATTTTGCGGATGAATTTGGACGGAACAGAGCCAACTCATTTGACCCGTATCAAAGACAAAATGGATTTGATGCCGCAATTTATGCCCGATGGAACGGTTGTTTTTATGCGTCTCGGTTTGGATTGGAGTTTTCCAAAATTGATGAAGGTAAATATCAAGGGCGGCGAAGTTTCCAACATTTTTAACGATAATCAAAAACTGGAAATGTATCCGAAGATCTCACCCGACGGAAAATATCTGGCTTTTGTAAGTTTCTTTTCCGACAGCGTTGCGAATTCCGTGAAAATGAAAATGAAGGTTGTTGAATTCACCAACGGAATTGCGGGGAATACGGTTCTTGAACAAGACATAGATCAAGTAACAAGATTCACCTGGTCGGAAGACAGCAAAAATCTGATCTATTTAGAACCGAACAAAAAAATGAATTTGAAAAGTATTTCTATCAAGGACAAAAGTGAATCTACTTTGACCGATTTTACTTCCCGCGTGATGGAAGGTGCTTTTACATTATCCCGCGACGGCAAGAAAATTTTTGCTGTGCGGAGTTCGGACAGTCGTGAATTGGTTTTAATAAAAAATGCGGCGGATAAATAACTTCATTCTATTGCAAATTCAACAAAAAACATTCATCGTGTTATAATTTTTTACGTTTTAATATACAAATAAGAATCACTTTTTAGGAGAAACATTTTGAGCATTTTAGTAGATAAAAATACACGCCTTATCGTCCAAGGCATCACCGGAAAAGAAGGAACTTTTCATACACAACAGATGGTCGAATACGGCACAAATGTCGTTGGCGGAGTTACGCCCGGAAAAGGCGGAACAACTCACGAAGGCATTCCCGTTTTTAATACTGTGAAAGAAGCAGTTAAAGAAACCGGAGCAAATGCTTCGGTAATTTATGTGCCGCCGCCGTTTGCCGCTGATGCAATTATGGAAGCCGCCGATGCAGGTTTGCCGCTTGTTGTTTGTATTACGGAAGGCGTTCCTGTTGCCGATATGATTAAGGCGAGTGAATTTCTGGCAGACCGACCGGGAACTCGTTTGATCGGTCCGAAT
>JBGTHN010000434.1:0-12593 GCA_041746235.1 Pyrinomonadaceae bacterium
CAATGAACCTGAATTCTTGACCAATGAATTCAAATTATTGGTCAAGAAGAGTAAATTATTGCTCAATGAACCTGAATTCTTTGTCAAGAATTTGGATTCATTGGTCAATGAAAGTGAATTCTTGGTCGATGAAAGTGTTTCATTGACCAAGAAAAGCGTTTTATCGGCATATTTTCAAGCAAAATGTGTCATTTTCACCCAAAACAGCTCAATTTTTGCCGAATCTGAGCCGATTGCGTTCCTTTGCTTTTTCCGCTTCGACTTCTCTGTTCTTCGGCGTGGCATTTGTTACCAAAGAATTGATCAATTTCTGCGAAGATGCAGTTATTTCAGCAATCGCAATTTCAAACGCCTTATCATTTACCGTCGAAGGTTTGCTAAAACCGCTGATCTTGCGGACATATTGAATTGCCGCCGCTTCGATATCATCATTCGTTGCGGGCGGTTCGAAGTTATACAAAGTTTTAATATTTCTGCACATAAGTTTTAAATCAAACCTCTTGAGTTTTAGTTAAGTTAAGAATTTGATACGATTATTTTCGCTTGGCAAAATTAAAAGTCAAGCCCTTTTAATGTATGGATTTAATTTATCAAATACTGGATTTTATAAAACCCGATAATCTTATCAACTGGCTGCTCGATCTGCTCGGTGTATATGTTTATTTCGGATTGTTCTTCATAATTTTCGCCGAAGTTGGTTTAGCCGTCGGATTTTTTCTGCCCGGTGATTCGTTACTCGTCGTAACGGGATTAATGGCAAAAACCTTGCCGGATAAACTTAACATATTTTTGGTCATTACAGCTTTTTTAAGCGGTTCGATCATTGGCGACAGCACCGGATATTGGACTGGACGGATGATGGGCAAAAGCCTTTTCAAACGCGAAGATTCTTTTATTTTCAAACCGAGTCGCGTTGAAAAAGCCAATAAATTTTTTGAAAAATACGGAGCAAAAACCATCGTCCTTGCACGCTTTGTTCCGATCGTCCGCACTTTTGCACCATTGGTTATCGGAGCTTCCGGTATGCCTTATGCAAAGTATCTGACTTTCAGCATTTTCGGCGGAGTTCTTTGGATATTCAGTATGGTTCTAGCCGGATATTTCCTCGGCGGAGTCATCGAACAAGCGTTCGGAATAAAACTTCAAGAACACATCGAAAAAGTCGTTATTGTCGTTGTTTTCTTATCAATTCTGCCGCCTTTGATCGAATTTGCAAAACACAAATTTGGCAAAAAAGCCGAGATCGAAGAACAAAACGCAGAAATTTAGTATTTATGTTAGTAAAATGGTTTGACTAAACTGTCAAACATCATTTAAACTCATCATTCGGTTTTCGGGGTGTAGCGCAGCCTGGTAGCGCGTTCCGTTCGGGACGGAGAGGGCGGAGGTTCAAATCCTCTCACCCCGATTAGATAAACTCAACAGAAAAAAGGCTTTGCATATTTACTTGCAAAGCCTTTTTTCTTGAAAATACACAAATCGGGTAAAGGTGGGTAATTATGGCTTTCCTCTTCTTTTGCCCATTTTTTTATAGTCTCTCTCTTTAATCTCATCATCAAGTTTCTTAGATTGTTGTTCACTTATTGTTTGTTTAAGTTGCGGATGTTATTCACAAATTCTTTTATATTCGATGCCTAACATAAAAGTTCAAAGTAACGCATTTATGTGTGAGAAAATGCCAGTGTAGCGTTTTCACGCCTAAAGTCGTTACTCTGAACTTTGCAAATCACTTGTTTAAAAACTTTTTCTAAATAAATAAGAAGCACGGATAAAGAAACTTCTCCCATCTTGTCTTATTCCCGGATCAAATTGATTGTTGAATTGATTGTAACCTCTGTAAAAAGAATTGTCGTTGTAACCGATATAAAACGCAGTTCCGGGACTTGGGTTCCAACCGAAAAGCATCTGTCCGTTAAGGCTTCCGTCAACCGTTTCGTAATCCCAACGCACTCTTGTAAAAATGAATCTAGTAAATTGATAGGTCGAACGAATTGAGAAAATATTTACGTCAAAAGCGGTAAGTTTTGTATCGTTGCGGGTTAATTTTGTTCGTTCATAACTGAAATTTATATTGAGCGGATCGGTCGGTTGCAGATTTATGCCAATCTCATAACCGAATCGTAACCCTTTTCCCGGATCAAGCGGCGGTTCATCCAAATCAGGATTTGTTTTCAAATCAATTAAATACTGTAAATATGCCGGACTGACGCGAGGATATTTTTCCGATGCACCAAAATCCAGATCGAAAGCATTTGCCGAAAAACCAATTTCTGCTCCGATGCTTATTCGTTTATTGAAAGTTTTTTCAATTCCCGCGTCACCAAAATATTGAAATGCTCCACGTTCTGCATTACCGAAAAATGCTCCACCCTGAATTTCATTACGTCTTGCTCCAAATTCCTCTTCATAAAGTTTTTCAAAGGCAATGCCGCCACTGAATCCAATTTCAAATTGCTTTTGGAAATTAAAACTCAAACTTGCATTAGTTGAAGCATTTTGTAGTCTTCCTGTATCATCCACATCTAATCCCATAGAACCCCGGAGAGTTGTTTGAATTAATTGATCTTCGGGTTTCGGTTCGGTTTGCAAACGATAACCGAAATCAATTCCGTGCGTATTTGTGCGGCGTGTAAAACCGACATCCGCCCGATAATCACGGCTTCTGCCGCTTACACTTACGAAATATCCGCGATTTCTTCCCGTGTAATCATAAATTCCACGATAAGCGATTCCGTTTCCTGTTCGATATTCTCTTGTGTCATTATTCGGATTGTAGAAAAAACCTCTTGTGTGAGTTCCAACAACTTGAAAATCAATAAAAGTTCGCGGATCAAGTTGGAATTTGCCATCAAAACCCAAAAGATTATTATGTCTTTTTGCTCCAAAGTGATATTGCGTGGCAAAAAGTCCGACATTGGAATTTTCGCCAACATCACGTTTAAGCCGCAAAACTCCGACGAATGCTTTTGAATCTCTATTTGGAAAATCATCCACCGCACTTAAGAATCCGAAAGTTGTTTTGCCAATTTTCCCCGTTAATTTTGCGGCAATGTCGGGATTAGCAATATTTCGTGTGTTGACGATTTGCAAAGGTGAGCTAAAAATATCAATTCCTTCAAGGAAAAATGGACGCTTTTCGGCAAAGAATATCGGAAAGCGTTCATTTGCACGAACAACCGGAGCATCGGCTTCGACTTCCGCAAAATCGGGATTTATCGCCGCATCCAGAGTAATATTCGGCGTTATCTGATATTTGATGCTAACACCAATATCTTTTTTTATCGGACGATTGATAAAACGTGAAAAACCCGGCATAACGCTTGAATCTTCAATTCTTTCGCCGCTTTCAGAAAGCGTAATGCTCGGAACAATTTCCAAAGTCCGCTCTGTGCTGATGCCTGTTAAACCTGTAATTTTGCCAAGTTGTTGAAGTTCCGAAACGCCACGTTTCATTGGCATCCAACCATCAATTTCTCTATTAAAACGGTCAATTCTCCGCCAAAAATCAACGCCCCAAGTTTGTTCTTTTCCGGCTTTATAACGCAGAGATTTAAATGGAATTTTTACTTCAACCGACCAACCATTTGGATGAATCATTCCTTTTGATTCCATCACAATATCAACGCTGAAATCTGAACTTCCCTGTCCCGAAGTTTTGATACCATCGGCTTGAATTCCCAATGGATTGAACTGAAAAATATATGCACGGCGTTGATCATCAAACGTATCGAGAAAAACTCCGACGTAATCTTCTCCGCTGACAGCATCACGTTTTGCGACCGTTGCACGAATTTTGTCAGGTTCATCAAAACAGAAAAATGCTATGTAAAGATTTTTCTCGTCATAGCCCATATAAGCGACCGTTTCTCTTGAAGGTGGAGTTTTATCGCCGGGTTCGCTTTGAAGAAAATCTTTGAATTGAGCCGCTTGTTTCCAAACTTCTTCATCAAGTTTTCCGTCAATTATCGGTGGAGTTTCAAATTTCGGAACAGTGATCGGCGATGCTTTTTCGGGTGGTATGATGAGTTTTTCGCCGTCTTTTTCAACGGTTTGTGCAAACACACCAGCAAGACAGATGAGGAAAAGTATAGATGTTGAAATGTATTTTATCGAACGAAGCATTTTTTTACCCTTTGAAAATTTAAGAACTTGAATATTATCAAACGCTTCGGATTTAATGAATTATCAGTTTAAAGTTTTTCCAATTTATAAACTCCCGTTTCAATTCTTTCGGCAAAATCTTCATCAACCAATTGATGATTTGCCAAACCTGCTTCTTTGCGTGAAATTCCGATCGCTTTTGCAAATTCGCCCTTCAAAGTCATTCCGCACATCTGCAAAAAAACTTTTGCTAATTCATAGACGGCTTTTTCTCGTGAAACTTTTTTTGAAAGTTCATCGGGAAAACGTGCTTCGGCGAGTGTCCAAAGATATGTAAATTTTGGTTTATAAAGAACTTCATACGGCACAACTTTCATAGATTTCTGCAAATTATCCAACGCTTTTGTCAATTCTTTGCGATCTTTGATCTTCGCATCTTCACGCAGGTCTGACGTTGAAGATTCCCATTCTTTCCGCAAAACTTTTAAGATTTTATTTGCTTCGGCTGATAATTCGATTTTTTCTTTGGATTTTGGAATACCGTAAATTGCATTAAAATATGGAATAAGGCGAGGGGCGACAAACATCGAACGACCTTTGGCAAGTTTTGAATAATAAACTTTCCCGCGTTGCATAACTTCGTCTTTGAGAGTCCAAGCAAGACTTGTTTCAAAATCTTTTTGAACATTTTTCGGCGTATGGGCATCTCGCCTTCCGCAGACAGCAATATAAACCGACGGAAGATTTGTGCGTGAATCGGTCAATCCGTTGCAAAAACCCAAATCTTCAACTAATGCTTCGACTTCCATAGCTTTATCAATTTTCAGAGTTTCCTCACGCCGCCATTTTTTATCGCGATATTGTTCAATTTCATTTGGAAGAATTAGTAATTTACTCAAATTTTTGTCTCCTATTATTTTTGATTAAATTTCATTTAATATAGTAATTTGAAAAAAATAGCTTGACAAACTTCAATTAAATCTGTAAAAAAGACGAACGCTTGTTTTTTATAAATGCCAAAACTAAGTAAAACAGTTATCAGAGAAAAAAAGGCTACGATAGAAGATGCCGCTAGAGAATTGTTTATTAAACAAGGGTTTCACGCAACTTCTATGCGGGATATTTCCAAGCGTGCCAATGTTTCATTGGGAAATCTATATAATTATTATTCGACAAAAGAATCTATTTTTGAATCAATCATTAATCATTACGTAACTTTAATAGATGAAAGATTACGCTTAATTATTGAGGAATTAGATGAACCGCTTGAACCTGTATTTCTAAAGAAAATGGGAGTTATGGTCGGCGAATTGGTCAACGAACATTCGGATTTTTGGCTTTTGATGTATATAGATGTTCTGGAATTTCAAAATCAACATTTCAGAAAGATGTTTGACGGATTAGCAGATAGATTTCGCAAACTATTTGCAGATAAATTTGAAGAGGCTGAAACTCGTGGAGATCTGAGGATCGGAGTTGATCCGGCAACGGTATTTACGGTTGCTTATATGCAATTCTTCAATTATTTTCTGGTTGAAAAACTATTTGGCGGAAATCAGCATTTAGGCTTGAACGATGAACAAGCCTTGAACTGCTTAACGAAAATCTTTGTATATGGGACGTTGAGCGAAGAAAAATTGACAAGTTTTAAGAGGACGGCAAACAAATCAATCGGAGTTTAAGTTTATTGAAAGTTTGCCATTTAAGTTTACAGCAATAAAAAACGGACGTTCATTTTTATTTGGAGGAGTGTAATGATTTTAAGAAGAATTAGTTTTATTTTAACGATTTGTTTGATTTATACGGTAAGTTTGTTTGCACAAGGAACAAATGGGCAGATCAGCGGAACAGTAACAGATCAGACGGGAGCAGTTATTCCGGGAGCAAATGTTCAAGTAACGAATATAGGCACGAATTTAACGCGTCAAACCACAACAAATGGCGATGGATTTTATTCTTTTCAAGCTCTTCCAATCGGAAGATACAATGTTGAAATATCTTCGCAAGGATTTCAGATTTATAAAGCCGAAGCCGTTGTCAATGTAACACAAACAACGATTGTAGATTCGCAGTTAAGCGTTTCGGGTGATAGCGTAGTGGTGAATGTAGATACACCACTTACCCAAACTGAAACGGCACAGACCGGACGAGTCGTACAGGAAACAACTATTCGCCAACTTCCCTTGCCGACGAGAAATTTCCAACAACTTCTGACACTTTCTCCGGGAGCTCAGAATTCCCTTTCAAACAGTACGGAACTCGGTCGCGGCGACACAACAATAACGGTCAACGGTCAACGCACGACTTCAAATAGTGTCCGCATTAACGGGGTTGACGCAAATTCTATCGGAACTAATTCAACACCGAATATCGCTGTTCCGGCAACAGATTCGCTACAGGAATTTATCGTTCAAACGTCGCTCTATGATGCCGCGTCGGGTAGAAATTCCGGCGGAAATGTTGAAGCGGTTACTAAAAGCGGTTCAAACCAATTTCATGGAAATGTATATTATTTTCTGCGTGATGATTCGCTCAATGCTAACGATCCGTTTGTAAAAGCACAGGGTTTGGATCGTCCGGTTTTGGAAAGACAGCAATTCGGAGGAACGCTCGGCGGACGAATCGTTAAAGACCGCGTATTCTTTTTTGGTTCATATCAAGGAACGAGAGAAACGAACGGTGCATCTTTGACCAATAGTTTGACCTTTCCTGTTTTGCCTGCTGGATTGACCGATTCAAACCGTACCGCAACCGGATTAGCAACCGCTTTCGGATTAAATCCTTTGTTTATTACTCCAAATGCAGTTGCAGTTCTTAATGCAACTTTACCAAACGGTGAATTTGCAATTCCTTCAGTTGGTGCAACAGGTGTTCCCGGAACAACCGGAATTCCCTTTGTTCAATCAGGAATTTCGACATTTCGAGAAACCCAATTCAATGCAAATCTGGATTTTAATATTACCGATAATCATTTCATTTCAGGTAAGTTTTTCGTAGCTGATAATCCGACAAAACAAGCAAATTATAACTGTGCAGGACTTGGCAACGGTGCAAACCAACTTATCGGATTCGGTGGCGATCTAACTATCAAACAGAAACTATTTTCAGTAACTGATACTTATGTTTTTACTCCAAATCTGATAAATCAATTTAGATTAGGATACAATCGCATACGCGTAACAAGCGTTCCCGAAGAACCTTTCTCCGCAGCATCTTTAGGCGTTTCAAGTCCGCTCGGAAGTTTATATCCGGGAGCTCCGACGCTTTCATTTAATGGTTTTGATTCATCTTTTACATTCGGTTCATCAACTTTGTCCGATCAATCATCACGAATAAATTCATATAGCGTTGGCGATACACTTTCGTGGACTTTGGGAAATCATCGTTTTAAATTAGGCGGAGAATACAGCTATTCGCAGGTTAAATTTTATTTTAATGCCTTCTCCCGCGGACAAATCTTGTATAACGATACATTTACGAACGGCGTTCGCACATCAACAGCTTTTCAAAACTTTTTGTATGGAATCGGAACTTCTCTGATTGGTTCGGGAGTTTTTGACCGATACTTTAAAGTTACAGATACAAACGGTTTTATTCAGGACGACTGGAAAGTAACTAAAAAACTGACCGTAAATCTTGGTTTAAGATACGATCTATACGGCTTGCCGGTTGAAGATCAAGGACGTTTAGTAAATTTCTTACCTGATCAATTGGTAATCGGAACTGCCGCTTCACCTACACCTCCACCGAATGGATTTGTGCAAGCGGAAGGTGGCGGACTCGCCGGAGTTCCAACTGTTGAAAAAACACTCGTTCCGGTTGATAAAAACAACTTCGCACCACGTATCGGTTTTGCATATCAATTTGAAGACAACATCGTTTTCCGTGGCGGTTACGGTATTTATTACGACCGAATTTCAACCCGTTATGCAAATACACAATTGTTTAATTATCCGTATTTCGCACTAGGCGTAGGTTTGGTAAATAATGTTCTTGCACCTTCATTTCCAACAACCTTCCGAACGTCTGCAAATCCATTCATTCCGCTTCCAATGCCTTCACAATTTCCGAATGCGGCAACAACTCCTTCACCACTTACTCCTTTAGCACCAGTCGTTGGAGTTCCGATCGCAGGAGTTTTTGTTGATCCGGAACTGCAAACTCCGTATGTTCAGCAATATAATTTAGGAGTTCAGTTCAGTTTTGCCAAAAATTATGTAGCAGAAATCGGCTACGTCGGCAATCGCGGAACGCATCTGCTTCAAGTAATAACGCTTAACCAGCAGGTTTATAATCCAACAACAAACACTTTTACACCACGAATTGCACCTGCAAATATTCTTTCGGCAAACAAAAATTTAACCGGCGGAATGCAGCAAGTTCAAACGACTTCGATCTCGCGATATAATTCCCTGCAAATGTCTCTAACGAGACGTTTTAGCGACGGCTTACAATTCCTTGCGGCATATACGGTTGGACGTTCGACGGATTATTATTCGGGAGCTGCGGTTAATGAATTAACGAACATTCCGGGCGACCAATTTAATTGGCGTTTGAACAGAGGATCTTCGGATTTTAACCGCAAGCATCGCTTTGTAATTAGTGGTGTTTATGATCTGCCCAAGTTTGTTGACGAATCAAACGGAGCAAAATGGCTGGTCAATAATTGGCAAATTGCCGGAGTCGGCGTTATTCAATCGGGTTTACCTTTCACGATCGTTGATTCAAACGGAACTTCAATTATCCAAAGAGCAAATTACAATCCGGCTTATGACGGTTCACCGATCGAAGGAAGCGGCGATGTTGCAAATCGGCTTGGAAATTATTTCGACACAAGTGCTTTTGTTTTCTCGCGTCCCGGTTTGCCGACATTTGATCCGAATAATCCATTTGGAAATACACCGAGAAACTTGCTTTTCGGTCCCGGACAGAAAAATTTAGATATTTCATTCATCAAATTTATTCCTTTTAGCGAAAGGTTCAAAGGTGAATTTCGGGCTGAATTCTTCAATGTTTTTAATTGGGTAAATTATGCAAATCCGGGGAACGCGATCGGAACACCGACTTTCGGTAGAATCACATCCGCAAGTTCCGGTCCGCGAACCATACAATTTGCATTCAAACTTGGATTCTAATTATTAAAATGCGAAATACTTGAAATCTAAAAAATCTCAAGTATTTCGCACAAAACTAAGCTAAAGGAGGCTTCGATGAAAAAATTATCAATCGTTATTTTCTCGCTTTTAGTTTTAACAGTTTCGGTAAATGCCCAACTTACATCAAATTTTCAAAGTTGGTTAAATTCAAACGGTTACAGCAGTTACAATTTTAACAGCGGCGGAAATAGTTTTGGTGGAAAGCTCAATTCTTCCGATACGGTCGTCAATCAACCTGTAATTTTCATACACGGTAATAGCGATGGAGCGAACGGAACAGGAACAGGATTTACGGGTTGGAATGATTCAAAAAGTTATTTCACTTCGCAAGGTTATAAATCGTCCGAACTTTACGCAACTACTTGGGGCGACGCAAATCCTATTTATTCGGCATATCAATACCATTCTCTGCCAAATCTGCAAAAAATCAGAGCCTTTATTCAAGCCGTCAAAGCCTACGCGGGAGCGAGCAAAGTTGACGTAATTACACATTCGATGGGCGTTACATTAACACGCAAGGCAATTTTAGGCGGAAGCGGAAACGATGCTTTAAATGGCGGAAATTATAATCTTGGCTCATCCTTAACATCGAGTGTTGATACATTTGTCGGAATCGCCGGAGCAAATCGCGGATTGGTTTCGTGTTATCAAACCGGCGGTTCAACTCCAACCTGTGCGAATACGAATGGACTTTATCCGGGTTATTTGATCGGATATTTTGGACCTTACGGCATTTCAAATATATTAGTAAACATAAATTCGAGTTCGCATTATGAAGGCACATATGTTTATACGATCTGGTCAACCGTTGATGAAGTTATCGGATATGGAAATATTGTTTACGGAAAATACACATCGCAAATTCCGGGACAAAACGGCGAAAAGCGTTTTAATTCTGTTCCGTATGGTCATATAAATTCAAAAGACTTAACAGGTTATAATCAATGGCGAATGGTAAAATATCACGCCACAAATTAGTCAAAGACGCAGCAATTTGCAGTTATTGAATTTAGTCGGGAACACAGGCATCCTTGCCTGCAAGTTTTATAAATGCCAAATATCAAAATAGAAAATTTTCAACTTCACTACGAAACAAAAGGAACAGGCGAACCGCTTGTCTTAATTCCCGGATTTGCTTCGGGAGCGTGGCTTTGGTTTAAGCAAATTGATTTTTTAGCAAAGCATTTTCAGATAATAACTTTTGATCCGAGAGGCGTAGCCAATTCAAAAATATCTGATGATTCAACTTTAACAATTTCAATTAAAACGATTGCCGAAGATATTGCAGAATTACTAACTGAATTGAGAATTGAAAAGGCGAACATTTTAGGAACAAGTTTCGGCGGTTTTGTCGCACAGGAATTTGTCCTGCAACATCCAACAAAACTCAACAAATTGCTCTTAGCTTGCACGAGTTTTGGCGGAATAAATCACGTTCTGCCAAATACTGAGGTTTTAAAAGCCTTTTCTTCAACCGAAGGTCTGAATTCTCCAAAACGAATAAGGCGATATTTAGAACCCGCTTTTACAAAAGATTTTCTAGATAATCATTCTGAAATAATTGACGAAGTTTGCCGTTTAAGAGAAGAAAACATTGTCCCCGAAACTGTTTATTTACAGCAATTATATTCAGCAACAGGATTTGATACCGAATCAAGAATTCCACAAATTAACGCAGAAACTTTAATTATTACAGGTGATAAAGATACGGTTGTGCCGATGCAAAATTCGATAAATCTTGCTAATTCAATTCCTAATTCAAAATTAGAGATCATCAAAGATGGCGGTCATCTGTTTTTTATAGAGCAAGCAGAAAAGTTCAATCAAATAGTTAAAGATTTTTTAAGTAAATAGAGCTAAAAGTTTTTATGCGAAACGCAAAAATAATCGGAACAGGAATTTATGTTCCCAAAAAAGTTTTAACCAATGACGATTTGAGCAAAATGCTCGGCGAAAACATCAATGAATTTGTCCAAAACATTGTCGGAATAAAGGAAAGACACATCGCAGCTGAAGATGAAAGCACGGCAGATCTGGCAACAGAAGCGGCAAAAAACGCTTTGGAAAACGCAGGAATTTCCGCCCAAGAAATTGATCTGATCATTCTGGCAACCGACACGCCCGAATATCTTTCGCCCGCAACTTCGGTCGTTGTGCAAAATAGGATTGGTGCAAAAAATGCGGGAACATTTGACGTAAATGCGGCGTGTGCAGGATTTGTAACGGCTCTCGATGTGGCTTCAAAATATATAATCGCCGACAGTAAATACAATAATGTTCTGGTTATCGGTTGTTATGCGATGTCGAAATTTATTGACTGGAAAGACAAAAAAACGATGACACTTTTTGCCGACGGAGCAGGTGCGTTAATTTTAAGATCGGTTGAAAATGAAGAACATTTCCTAACTTCAAAACTTGTTGCAGACGGAAGTTACGCCGAATTTATGGGAATTTTTGCAGGCGGCACAAAAAAGATGATTACGGAAGAAATTTTGAAAGAAAATCATTGGAACAAACTCCGTTTTGCACAAAAATATCCGCCCGAAGTAAACATTGAAGGATGGCAAAAAATAGTTAATGAGATATTAAAAGAAGCTGAATTGAAACTCGAAAATGTCGCAATGTTTTTATGGACACAAGTTAATATCTCAGTCATTAAGATCGTTATGAAAGAAATGCAAGTCCCTGAAAATAAAACACATACGATAATGCAAAAATGGGGTTACACAGGTTCGGCGTGTATTCCGATGGTTTTGCACGACGCTTTAACCGAAGGAAAAATCAAACGCGGCGATATAGTTATATTTTGTGCTTCCGGCGGCGGTTTAAATATGGCAAGTTTAGTAATGAAATATTAGTCGGGAACGCAGGCATCCCTGCCTGCGAGTAGAAGTATTTATGGAGTCAAAAAGTCCAAAAGGTTGGTATTCAAGAGGTTATTTACCGCATTTCGACGGCGGACAACTTCCGCAATTTATTACCACCAGACTTTTTGATGCTCTTCCACAGAGAGTTTTGCAAAATCTGCAAATTGAACTTGAGGAAAAAGGCGTTGAAAATATTGAACACGAGATGCGTAAACAAATTGAGAAACTTTTAGACAAAGGCTACGGAAAATGTTATTTGAGAGATGAAAATATCGCACAAATTATAAAGAACGCATTACTTTTTCACGCAGATAAAAAATATAAATTGATTGGGTAATTACGCCAAATCACATACATTTTTTGGCAGTGCCTTTTGAAAATATTGAGTTATCTGAAATTACACACTCAATAAAATCTTACACTGCGAATGAAGCAAATAAAGTTTTAGAGAGAAAAGGTACATTTTGGC
>JBGTHN010000435.1:0-2705 GCA_041746235.1 Pyrinomonadaceae bacterium
GCGATAAATTTTTGTATCGAGTTCCGTATCTTCGGGATTTTTTGAAGAACTTACGGGAGCAAATCCGATTCCGCCCGAAATCATATCGGACATTTCTCTCGCACCCAAATTTGAAGTCATTATAACGATCGTGTTTGAAAAGTCCACACTACGATTATCACCAAGCGTTAATGTCGCTTTATCCAAAATTCCCAAAAGTAATTGCCAGAGTGAATCGGATGCTTTTTCGATTTCATCAAACAGAACGAATGTCAGTTTTGTATCTTCGGTATGGCTTTTGTCGAGATTTTCCTGTGTCAGCATTGGCGAAGTTTCGCGGTGTCCGAGATAACCCGGCGGCGAACCGATAAGTTTGGCAATTTCGTGCGAATGTTGGAATTCTGCACAATCAATTTTCACGACTGCGTGTTCATCACCAAACAAAACATCTGCGGCGGCTTCAACGACGCGTGTTTTACCCGAACCTGTCGGACCTAAGAAAAGCAATGTTCCAAGCGGTCTCGTCGGATTTTGCATTCCCGCTAAATAAATTTGATAGAGTCCGCTCATTCGTCTTACGGCACGTTCCTGTCCGACAATTAATGCTGAAAGTTTGTCTTCAAAGTCTTTCGCTCGCGGACTTTTTCTATCGGGGTTTAATAAAATTGGAGTTCCTGTTGTTTTTTTCTCTTTTGCTGTTTTGTTTTTCATTTCGTTTCTTTTTCTCCTACTCTAATCAAAGGAACGCTTAAACTGCTAGGCGTTTTTTTGCCAATATATAGACGAAAATTCTAAGCTGACTTTGCCCAATGAATTTGGGTAAGTGCTATCAATACTGATGATTTCAAAAGATTTTTAGTTTGCTGAATCCGAAATGTGGAAGTTTAATAAAGGGCGTTTGAGCTAAATCCGAGCAAAACCTAACTCTTATCTAAATGTTTAACACATAAGAGTTATCGAGTGCAAGTTTTGATTTATAATACTCTTTTGCAAATTTGTAAAATTTTGTAAAGCAGTTTGGAATAAATTCCTAAAAAATAGATATTAGAATACTGTCAGACAAATGTTGTTTGCACAAATAACGGTACAAGGATTGAGAAATTGTTCAAATCATTAAAAGGTAAAACGGAAGAAGAACAACTTTGGGAAAATTTTGAAGCGGAAGCAATGCCACATTCGGCTGATCTTTTTCGGGTAGCTATGTTTTTGAAGAGAAACCGTGACGCGGCGGAAGACCTTGTGCAGGAAACAATGATGCAGGGATTAAAATCTTTTCATCGTTATACGATGGGAACGAATTGCAAGGCTTGGCTGACAACGATTATGTATAACACGCATTATAAACAGTTACGGAAACAGACAAACCTTCAACTTGTCGAAGACAAAGAAGAGTTGATCGCCCAAACCGTTCCGTTTGAAGCGTCAATTCCGCAACACATCACAGACGAAGATGTTCTGCAAGCAATTGAAAAAGTTCCGTCAACTTTTCGAGAAATTGTTGTTCTGTCCGATGTCGAAGGATTTTCATACAAGGAAATTTCGTCAATTATGGATATTCCGATGGGAACTGTTATGTCGCGTCTGCATCGCGGGCGAAAAGTCCTGCGAAATGAATTGGCTGTCTATGCACGAAATTACGGTGTCGGCACGGACGATAAAGAAAATAACGAAATGATAAAAAAACAAGGAGGGAAATCTATATGAATTGTCGGGATTTCCAAGAAATAATTGATTCTTATTTAAGTGATGAACTTTTGACCGAAACCAATCATGATGTTTTGCGTCATCTGGAAAATTGTGTCGCTTGTCGAAGTGTAATTGAAGCACGCCGAAATGTGCGTCAGCATTTAAAATCTGCGGTGTTCAACGCTCCGCAATATCAGATTGGCAAGAATTTCACGCATAATTTAAGAACCCAACTAAGGCACGAGGCATTTGCAAACAAAGAAGAAAAAGCAACTTCCCGCTTTCGATTCGGTTCTTTGATTGCAGTTGCCGCCGGATTGATCTTGACCTTAACATTCGGATTTATTTTTCTGAATGATTCTAATTCTTCGACAATTGCTAAGAAAAATTCTTATCAAACTGAAAAGTTTCCATCGGGGCATCTTGTCAATGTAGCCTTTGGCGACCACGAGCATTGTGCGGTTAAACGCGGAACGGATGAACCTGTAAAAGCAGTTGAAACACCTGCGAAATATGAACAGACTGCACAAATTGCGATGCCGCAATTAAAGAATATACTGGCAGATTACAACTTAAAATCATCACACACCTGTGAATATAAAAACACAAAATTCACACATTTGATTATTGAAAAAGACAATGAAATTCTTTCTGTAATGTTGACGGAAAAGGCAAAAGCCGAAAATCTTAGCGAAGGTATCGCTCATTATTCATCCGAAAAATATCAAATGGATCGTTTTGATGTAAATGATACGGCAGTTTTTGTTGTGTCGAATTTTGATGAACAAATCAACTCAAAAGCGGCACAGGCTTTGTATCAACCTTTGCAAAAATATTTGAATAATAAACAGCCTTTTGAAACCGCACTTTTGATGTTTTATTAAAAAATCAGCAGGTAAAGATGAGAAAAGACAAACGGTATTTTATATTCCTTTTGTCACTAAAAACTCCGGTTATGCTTCTTCTCTGTTCTTAGGTCTTTACCTGTTAATGAATCTTTAAAATTCCCCGTTACTCATCAAAAATATATTTCCTCCCTT
>JBGTHN010000436.1:0-5091 GCA_041746235.1 Pyrinomonadaceae bacterium
ATTCAACTGGAATTTTACCATCAACTACTTTAAGTTGATTAGCTTTAACAGGAATCTTTGATTCAAAGTCTTGTGCATTAGTTTTGGACTTATTTATCAAAGTTGAAATTACAGATATGGTAATTAATAGTGATAAACTAATAAAAAAGGCTATTTTCTTATTTATTATAAACTCCTTTCTGCTAGTGAAAGAGCGTGGTAGATAAATAACAAAAGGCTATTTAGTCGGTGCGAAAGGCTAAACAACCGCTGCGGGTGCGATGTTTGCAATGTAAATTTTAGATTGCTTCTGAATATAGTAGAAAAAAAAAATGAATTGTGTCAAGACTTTTTTTCAGGCTCAGATTCTCAAATCATTTATCTTTCCAATCTTGCGACGAAAACCTTTAGCCATTAAACTCTCAAGTGAGTTTTTATAACAATACTTTTAAAATTTATTTATTGGAGAACAGATGAAGTTTCACAGCGATATTATTGGTCTAGTCGGTAACACGCCGCTTGTCCAAATCAATCATTTAACAAAACAACACAACATTAAAGCACGCATTTTTGCAAAAATGGAAAGTCTTAATCCGGGTTATTCGGTAAAAGACAGAATCGGTATTTCGATGATCGAATACGCCGAAGAAGAAGGCACTTTGAAGCCGGGCGGAACGATTATCGAAGCGACTTCTGGCAATACGGGAATCGGTCTGGCGATTGCGGCGGCGACGAAAGGTTATAAATGTATCTTTGTTTTAACAGACAAAGTTTCGATGGAAAAAACCAGATATTTAAGAGCTTTGGGATCGGATGTTGTCGTCTGTCCGAACGCGGCAAAAGCCGGAACTCCCGACCATTATATTGAAACTGCTAAGAGAATTCACAGAGAAACGCCAAATTCATTTTATCCCGATCAATATAGTCATCCCGCAAATCCTTTGGCACATTATAAAACTACCGGACCCGAAATCTGGAACGATACGGACGGAAAAATAACGCATTTTGTTTCGGGAATCGGAACAGGCGGAACGATCAGCGGAACGGGCAGATATTTGAAGGAAATGAATCCCGACATCCAAATTATCGGTGCCGATCCTTACGGTTCAATTTTCAAAACCTTCAAAGAAAGCGGTCAGGTTATCGAATCAACTCCATATTTAGTTGAAGGTATCGGGCAAAGTTGTCCGACGGTCAATGCCAATATGAAAGTTATTGATGATATCATCAATGTAACCGACCGTGATTCGTTTGAACTCGCACGTCAACTCGGTCGCGTCGAAGGAATCTTCTGCGGCGGTTCAACGGGAACGAATTTCTATGCGGCGTTGCAGGTCGCAAAAGGTTTGGACGAAAACGGAATCGTTGTTTTCATAGTTTGCGACACAGGCGAACATTATCTGACGAAATTTCATTCGGACGAATGGATGAAGGAAAAACTTCTGCTTGAACCGCAAAAAATTACGGCTGGATTGATTGCCGAAACAAAAAACGAAGGTTCGCCAAAAGATTTAATTTTTGCTTCGCCCGATGAACTTGTGCGAGATGCACTTGCAAAAATGAACGAACACGGCGTTACGCAAATTCCTGTTTTGGAAGATAATAAATCCGTCGGATCACTCAAAGAAAGCAGAGTTTTAACGAAATTACTTGAAGATAAATCACTGCTGGATGCACAAGTCAGCGAAATTATGTATGAGAGTTTTCCGGTTTTGGACATTGATGCGAGTTTTGAAGAAATAAAGAAAAATCTTCACGACGCTCCGGCAGTTTTGATCGAAGAATTTAATCGTATCCGAAGCATCATTACACGCACGGATGTTTTGGATTTGCAAAAATAGTTAGTTGTCAGTTGTTCGTTATTAGTGGGTTGTTGTTCAAAGCAAAAACTTAAAACTCAAAATAAAAACAACAATTAACCACTAAAAACTGACAACTGACTATTTACCAATTAAGCAAATTTGATAAAATCTTGTTGTCTTTAAATAAAGAGGTGACAAGATTTTTTTGTTATGAGCCAAGCAAAGTTACTTATAAATTCGGAAAAAGAATTCAAACTCGACGACGATTTAATCACAATCGGGCGAGCTTCGGATAATACCGTTTCGTTTCCCGAAGATTCAAATGTTTCTCGGTATCACGCCGAAATTGAACGACGTGGCGAGAATGAATTTTGGATCTTCGATTTAAACAGTAGTAATGGAACAACTTTAAATGGCGAAAAAATCACGACAGAAAAACCAATTTTTGATGGTGATATTTTAGTTTTCGGCGGAACGAGTGAAATTCAAATTTTACTCTCGCCTGTGGAAGAAGAGGAAGAAGACGAAGAAGAAACGGACAAAGAATCAACCGAAGAAAATGCGGAAGGTGTTGAAGAAGAAGCACCAGCAAAAAGCAAATCGAAAGTTTCGATGCTATTTATACTCGCCGGTTTAACCATCGGATTGGCAATAATTTGTGTGATGGTCGCGGGAATCTTTTATTTCAGAAGTAGCGGAGGTTTAGCCGGTTCGGGTTGTCAGGCTCAAGCAAAAATTTTGAGTCCGAGAAACGGCGATATTTTGAAAAAAGCCTCGGAGATCGAGATCGAAATGCAAAATGGCGAATGTGTTCGACGTGTAGTTTTTTTGCTTGATGATGTGGAATTTGCTTCTGCCGATTCCGATCCGTTTTCGGCAACACTTGATCCGAGCAAATTTCCCGAACTTGCCGCCGATGGCTTAGACCACACATTAACGCTTAAATTGGAAGACGAAAACGGAAATCAGATTCCGCAGACAAGTGAAATTGCTTTGGCGTTGGAAACGATCAGAACTTCAAAGCCAAAAGATGAAAACGAAGGCGGAGACGAAACCAATACCGAAACAAATCCGCAAACACAACCCGGAAAAGTTGAACCGCAAGATTCACAAATGTCTTTAATTGATGTCCAAAAAATGACGAAAAATATTGTTCCTCAATTTGCTGGAAAATTTGAATATCAATCAAACAATCAAGAGTTTCTACAGGCTGTTCGTAATATGACAGCGGAATATGTTTCGGAAGGATATTTTGAACGGGCGAAAAAATATGATGAGTTCATTGCCAAAGAATTTATCCAAAACCGCGATCTTGATCCGCCACTCGGTTATATTTTGGCAATGAGCCGGACGAAATTTGAACCGACCAATAAATCCGAAGGTGCGGGGCTTTGGAATATGGATAATAATCTGGTTTTGGAGAATGCTTATAACGGTTCTTGCGGAGCGGAAACGATTGCCGCTCCAACGCAAAAATGTGCGGCAATAGCGTCATCAATCTACCTTAAAGATATTATCAGAGATGTCTTTGATGGTGATATAATATATGGCATTGCGGCTTTTGGAATGTCAAAAAACGAAGCGGAAGCGTGGCGGGATTCTTTGCCGCCCGTTCAACAAAGAAAAGATTTTTGGAACGTGATAAAATCACCGAAACAACGCGAAGAAGTGGTCAGATTTTTTGCCGCCGCAACAGTTGCGGAAAATCCGCAAAAATTCGGTTTGGAAAATGAAAAACCGCTTTCAATACTTTATAAAGGTTATATGAAGTGAGAATAGTAAGCAGAAGCAGTTAGTAAAAAGTATTATTTAGTTATCAGTAAAAAATATGCTTGAAGTTGTTTTAACAATTCCGACGGATGATGGCACAGAAGAAATTTTTCTTGATGGTGAAAAAATTTCTTTTGGACGCGGAAGCGATGCTGAATATCGCTTTGAAGATGATGGTTTATCGCGTCTGCACGCGAGCATATACCGCGAAGATGATTATATTTGGGTTGTTGACGAAAATTCTTTCAACGGAACTTTTGTGAACGGCAAAAAAGTTGGAGCAAACGGAACACCGCTCGAAGACAACGACACAATTAAAATTGGTCATTTCACAAATATCAAGGTTAAAATCCACGAAAAAGCCGCTGTTGAAACGACTGAAAATTCTTCAAATAGTCAAACCGTTTCGAGTTCAAGTGAAACAGCGGAAAAAACTTCGTGGATGATTCCATTGGTAATTACGGCATTTGCAATACTTATAATTGGAGCTTCGGTTGTTTTCATCGGCATAAAAGTCTTGGGAAGCGGCGGCGAAAAGGAAGTTGCTCAGTCAACTTTAAACGATGATGATTTTGATACAAATGGAGATTCAACCAAAAAGAATGATGATGAAAATAATAATGAAGATGAAAATAACGGAACAACTTCTTCAATTGACGGTTCGACAACTTCCAATTCAACGAACAATTCCTCAACCGATCCAAATAATTCTGGTATAACCGATTCGCCAACAGCAAATCAGGATGGTTCGCAAAATAATTATCCAAAAGGCAAAAAATTTCAAGAAATGTCCGACGAAGAAAAAAATGCCTACGTCAAAGCAAAAGCTGAAAAAATTTCTCAAATCATTGGAAACACCAGCAACGAAGCAATTCCGCCCGAAGCCGTGAAGGAAATCAGATATTGGTTACAAGGTTATGCTGACCGCATTCGTGCCGCGAAAAAAAATGATTGTGGAGGAAAAAGTTATTTATCAAGCGACACGGTTTCGATCATGGAAAGGGCTAAAGAAAATGCTCCGTTTATCATCAAAGAATTTAATAAACAAGACGTTTCGCCGTATGTCGGACTTTATTTAGCGTGGATCGAATCGGAACATTGTCCGTGTTTGCAGAGTCATACGGGACCGCTTGGGTTATATCAATTTACGCAAGCTACGGGAAAGAGATTCGGTTTGGACACACGCTCAGGAGCATCGCCTTCAAATCCTGATCAGCGTTGCATTAAAGAACCGGCGGCAAAAGCGGCGGCGGGTTATATGAACTCCTTACTGGCACGAATCGGCACAGGACCATTGAGCATTCCTTTGGCAATCGCCAGCTATAACAGCGGTGAAGGCGATAGAGGCGGTTTAGGTGAAAACTTAAAGAACGCTTTGACGATAAATTCCAGTCAATCAAGAAGTTTCTGGTCATTGATTGCCAACAAGGAAAAACTCATTGCTCAAGTTCCGCAATTTAAAGAAAATTCAAAATATGTCCCGAAATTTTTCGGCGTAGCAATTCTCGGCGAAAACCCGAATGACTTCGGAATTGATATG